>JAFGBL010000093.1 GCA_016933115.1 Bacteroidales bacterium
AAACAGATCCGTGAGGAGATGCCAACGCTTGATCCGAAAGACCGTTTGAATTTTAAAGAGGTGGAACTGGGTTACGACAGCGAAGAAGTGGCTATTCATGAAACCCAGCGCTGCATGGAGTGCGGTTGTTCCGAATATTTCACCTGTGATCTGAAAAAACACAGCACCGAGTACAATGCTGAACAGGGCAAGTACAAAGGAGAATTCAAAGAATATGAAGTTGATTTCAGGCATCCCTTCATCGAGATTGACAACAACAAATGTATCCTATGTTCGCGCTGTGTGAGGATTTGTCGTGATGTGGTAGGAGCTAATGCCCTCGGGCTTGTTAACCGTGGATTCGATACCTACGTTGCTCCCAGCATGGGCGACAAGCTGCAGGATACCTTTTGTGAATCCTGTGGATTGTGTATCTCCACATGTCCGACAGGCGCCATCACCGAAAACGTACTGTTCAAACCGGGCCCGGTAAAACTTGAAAAAGTGGAAACGGTTTGTAATTACTGTTCCATTGGTTGTAAAGTGGAATTAAATCACAAGAACGGTTTTGTGATGAACGTGACGGGAGCAGAAGGATTGGTTAACAAAGATGGTAACCTTTGCCGTTTCCCGAAATTCGGGTACAATTACATCAACGATGTCAGCCGGATCACAAAACCGATGTTGAAGGTGAACGGCCGGTTTGAAGAGATCTCTTTTAAAAAAGCGATCGACCTGATCGCCGAAAAGATCAAAGCTTCCAATCCGGATGAAAATGGTTTCTTTGCAGGAGCAAGGTTAACCAATGAAGAGCTCTTCCTGATCCAGAAACTGGCACGGGGAGCTGCTAAAACCAACAACATCACCAGCTTCCATTACCTGAACCGCGGCGATGGATATATTTTTGATTCATTTGCCAGCGTACCTTTTGAACAACTGGGAGGAGCAAGCAAAATTTATCTGCTCGGATCAGAGATCAATATGGACAATGCGGTAGCCGGGTTTATGGTGAACAATGCCAAAAACAAAATCAGCATTCCTGTTGAGCTCGTGACGGTTCATAATGAGAGTAAGATGGCACATAAGGCAGATAGCTTACTGAAAATCAAATCCTATTACCATTTCATCAAAGCAGTGAATTATTACCTGGTCTCCAACGGTTTTCAAAACGGGCTGTTCATCAAGGATCGCTGCGAAGGGTATGAGGAATACAAGGAGCATTTGTTGAAGGAAAATTTCATGGACCTGGTGAACAAGTCCGGTGTTGAATTTATGGATCAGATCATTGAGTTTGCCAAGGAATTCAACAACCAGATGAATGCGATCATCATCTTTTCAGAAAAAGAGATTTGTGCCGATGCTGCATTTGAACTGAAGAACCTGGCGATGATCACCGGTAAACTTGGTAAAACTTCGATGGGATTAATGCCCCTGAAGGAGAAAAACAACTCACAGGGACTGTTCGACATGGGCATCTGCCCGAAACTGGGAGTCGGTTCGCAGGACATCAATGATAAAGACCTTCAGAAAAAGCTGAAACAAACCTGGAAGGTGAAAGAACTGCCCGGAACGCTGAATAGCAATCAGTACGAAAGCCTCGAAAATGGAACCCTGAAAAACATGTTCATCTTCGGGGAAGACCCGCTGGGTTGTGCACAGAATAAGGTGAAAGTCTCCGGTTGGTTGTCGGTGGCCGATTTTGTGATGGTGCAGGATTATTTTATGACTGAAACGGCCAAACATGCCGATTTGATCCTGCCGGCTTCCATGCCGTTCGAGATGGGTGGAAGTTTCACCAACACTCAGAAGGTGATACAGGAGTTTGAAGCAGTACTGCCCTCGAAAGTAGAGATGACTACATTGAAACAGTTGAGCACACTTCTCGGCAAGTTCAAGCTGAATGGTTACGAATCTCCGAAGGATGTGATGATGGAGGCGATCGCACTGTTGCCGGAAGAACCAAAAGACAATAAACTGAAGTTCCAAAACACCGAAGATCAAAACTGCAACCGTATGTTCAACTATGGCTGCGATATGGTTGTGAAACGGTTTGAGGAGCAATTTAAGAGTTCATTGAAAGCATAACAATCAATCCCACGTGTCATTGCGAGCAAAATACAGGGCAAAAGCGTTGGAGCGAAGCAATCTCATAGCTATTGAGCAACATATTAGCCGGGAGATTGCTTCGTCAGCCAGCACACCTGCCAACCCAATTTCCTCGCAATGACGGGGGTACAAAAATATAACAATATGAAAAAATTTGAATCTGTTGACGATATTCTCAACTTTGCCATGAACGAAGAGCAAATGGCAGTAGATTTTTACAGCGAACTGGCCGAAAACGCCAAAACCGACGACATGCGGCAGGTGTTCACCGACTTTGCTGAAGAGGAGATCAAACACAAAATGCGCCTGATGAAGATAAAGGAAGAAGGTTTTTACACCCTCGAGCCGGAAGTAATCCAGGACCTGAAGATCGCCGACTTTGTGGTGAACATCAAACCCTCCACCAACATGACCTACGAGGAAGCCCTCATCCTGGCCATGAAAAAGGAGAAGGCTGCGTTCAAGCTGTATATGGCCCTCGCCGATCGTGCTCCCAATGCTCAGCTCAAAGATGTATTCATCGGCCTGGCACAGGAAGAGAGCAAACACAAGCTTCGCTTCGAGATTGAGTATGATGAGTATGTGCTGAGAGAGAATTAAATTGGTGTCAATTTTTTCTCTATGCTCTTTGCGGCTCCTCTGCGGTTGAAGTTTACAAAGCTTAATAAAATTATAATTATATTTTTAAGCAGCCTCTTAATATTCACAAATATTTATGGCATTCTTAACTTAAAATTAAACCTCAATTAGAAAGCCATATCATGTATGGATTTATCTTCGCAGAAAATTATAGCTATGGATTGCAGGAAAAATCTTTTCTATTTGGTGGTTGGTATTATAATTCTGACGGCATGTCAGCAACCGCAACCTTCCCGGGAAAATTCCACGGAAAATGCAACAGGGAGTGTCATTTTCATTCATCCCGACGGTAGCGGGGCCAATATGTGGCAGGCGATGCGTCTTTTGAAAGTCGGGCCTGACGGCATTACAAACTGGGATAAAATGGATCACATGGGTTTGTACCGCAGCCATCAGAAGGATTGCATAACCACCAGCAGCCATGCCGGGGCGACCGTTCATGCTTTTGGCGTTAAAGTTCCCTATGAAACTTACGGCATTCATCCCGACAGACCCATCAAATCACTTTCAGGAAAGGATTACAGCATAATGATTGAGGCACAAAAGGCCGGTTTAAAGACGGCCCTCATCAACAGCGGGCATATCTGTGAACCGGGAACCGGCGTATTCGTCGCCAATTCCGACAACCGCAATAATACCGATACTATCTCAGAGCAGATCATCAGAAGCGGAGTGGACATCCTTTTGTCAGGAGGAGAAATTTACCTGTTGCCGGAAGGAATGGTGGGTGTGCATGGCAAACCAGGGAAAAGGAAAGACGGGAAAAACCTGATTGTCATAGCTGTTGAGCTAGGATATAATGTGGTTTACACAAAGGAAGAAATGGAAAAACTTCCGTTGACCACCACCAAAGTCCTGGGCGTGTTTGCTGCCAAACATACTTTTAACGACATGCCTGAAGAAGAATTGAACGGACAAAACCTTCCATTTTACAACCCGGAGGCTCCCACCATTGCTGAAATGACCTCTTTTGCACTAAGACTGTTCGAAAACTCGGGTAAAAACTTTTTATTGGTTGTTGAAGAAGAAGGTTCGGATAACTTTGCCAATGAAAACAATGCATTGGGAGCACTCAAAGCCCTTTCCCGCGCCGATGATGCCATTGGTGTGGCGATGCAATTCACGGATAAACATCCCAATACCCTGTTGATTACTGCAGCTGATAGCGATGCAGGCGGACTTCAGGTCGGTACTTTTGGAAATGATCTTATCCCTGACCAGCCCCTGCCTGCAACAAATCAAAATGGGGCGCCAGCAGATGGACAAAATGGAACCGGGTCATTACCATTTAAAGCCAAAACCGACCAATTTGGAAATGAACTGCAATTTGCCATAACCTGGGCAACTGATCAGGATGTATACGGTGCAGTGATCGCAAAAGCACATGGATTGAATGCCGTGAAACTCCCCAATAATGTGGATAATACGGCTATTTATAAACTGATATACCTTTCTTTGTTTGGCGTGGAATTGTAATTCGGCCTGGTAAATTTGAATAAAAATCCACAATTGCAGAGGTAATCGAGGTCAATTGAGAATACCTCCATTTTTAAGAGTTTATATATACAATTATCTATTCGCTGATATTATATTCAGCATCAATAATGAGTTTTGGTTCAAAAATGTTCGCAATTTTATCCCAGCCGACGATTTTAAAGTTTTGGTTGGTCAGATTTCCCGTTTCCATGTTATAACCATCCTGGGCGATGAAAATTCCATGGGGAAATTTTTCTCCCAATCCCAGGTTGATCACATCAATACCATCTGTTTCAGATACACCGTCTATCGTTTCGGAATTTACGATCATAAAGCTTCCCAGGTATTTGTTTTCGTTAGCCCTCTCAAAAACGGCATAAGAATTATTCCCCTGGCTGGATGCCAGCAAATATCCTGCTCCGTTATCGGCATAATAAATGGTAAGGCCCTCAATATCGTCCTTCAGGTAGATGTTCGATAAATCTGTGATCAATTTTCCTTCTTCTTGGTCCGGTTCTGCGCTGAACTTCCAGATACCCCTGTCTTCTTCAGCAATAAAAAGTATACCTGATTCATCATCAGCCACCATTCCTTCGCAGGTATTTCCCAATGTAAATTTCCTCACAATATTTCCAGAGATTTCCTCATTATCGGCTTTTAACTCCCACTGTTCGAATGAACCGTCTTTGCTTACAAGGTTTGCATAAAGTATACCTGTATTTTTCGAATGATAAAAACAAAACCCATAAATTTCATCGGTTTTCGAAATGATATTTTTGAGTGAAATTTCTTTAAGTTCACCGGTTTCCCGATTTATTTTAAAAAGTGAGATGCTGTTGTACGACCGGTTGGTACAACCCACAATATCGATTGATTCTGTTCCGATAAGAAAACCGTACCTGATATCAACATTGTTCACCTTGCCAACGGGGTAAAAGAATTGTTCCTCACCATTGAGGTCATAGACCACCAGGCCCAATTTTTTATTTGTCCCGATAATTTTACTGTTTGCAGGATCAGCTGCATTGTACCATATAGCAGGGTCATCGGCAGCATCATCCGGATTTTGAACCGGTGTGGTTTGTATATCTGCCGATACTTTATAAAAATCGAACTTCTTCAGGGTTTTTTCTATTGCAGCTTGTTCATTGGTGGTTTTGCAGTTGAACAATCCCAATGTTAAGAACAGGAAGAAATACAAAAGCGTTAGTCTGCCGTAATTTAGTTTATATTGCATGGCTCGAAAATTAATTGTTTAAAAATTCAGTTTAACTCCCATCCGCCCGGTCCAGGAATAATATTCCTGTTTCAGTATTTTATCCGGTGATGATAAATAATATTTTAACGGTTGATTGGTTAAATTTACCAGATTAATAAATATCCTGAGATGATCACTTATGGCATAATGCCCTGTAAAGTCAAGGTGCCAGGCTTTGTCGTAAAATTCATCTAGGTCGCTGTCAGCTCCCAGTTCATATAAAAAAGCATCGTGGAAATTGGCCGACAGTTTAGCATATATTTTTTTTGTATCATAAAAAACAGCCAGGTTGGTTGCATGTTTCGACTGGCCGGGCAGGGTGATATTCTCTGTGCCTTCCGAAATGATCTGATCCAGAAAAGGCTTTGAATAATCAATGACGGCGGTAGAAAAGTTACCGGGTATTCGTTGGTAAATAGAGGCATCAGAATATGTGAAGGTGTAATTCATATAAAATCCGAAGTTATTCCAAATTTCAGGTAGGAAAAACAGTTTTGTCTGGGCCTGGATCTCTGCACCGTAAACATACGATTTAATACCATTGACCGGAATGGTAAAAAGCAGGTTGTTGCTGAATGTAGAATCTTCGTGAAACCATTTTTTATAGTAAAAAACGAAATCATCGACTTTTTTATAGAACAAACCACCGGAAATGATGCCGTCTCCCTTGATATATCTTTCAGCCAGGAAGTCAATATTCAATGCTTTTGGGAATATCAGATCGGGATTTCCCAACTTTACTTCATTACGGTCCTTTTCACGGTACTGGATCATATCTTCAAAATTCGGCCGCGAAAAAGTATAGGTGATGGCCACCCTGAGGTTAAAATTATCGTTAAAACTATATTTTAGCTGAAACTGAGGCAGTAGGAATTCGTAGGTTTTGCTGTCGGGGATCGTGTCGACATCGATGAATTTTAGAGTTACCGGATGATAAATCGCATATCGTCCTTCGTTGTACACATCAGTCTTTTCAAACCTCAATCCTCCAAGGATCATTAACTTGTTAAAATCGTGCCTTAACATGATATAGGCAGCATAAATATCTTCACGCGCAAAGTAGTCCTCCAGGGTTGTAGCTTCCCTGACGTTATCCCGACTCATGACAAAAAACCACGGGTAAAATTCATATTGCTGGTTCAGTTTCTCAGCCGAAGGGATATATTCAAGTGTGTATCCCTGCCCCATGAAATCGTTTTCTGTAAAATTATAACTTACCGAAGGCAGTGTCATTGGAGGTGCTACTCCAGGATAAAAAGGATTGACCGTATCGTATTTCCCTAAGACCATGGAATTAACGTCCCGTTCTTTTTCTTTGTGTCGGTATTTACCGCCAAATTTAATATATCCCGAATTGTTCGGGTTCGAGAGGTATGGTATCTGAAAATTCAATTTCGCGGTTACATTATTGTCTTTCACATTCCGCTTTTCTATCAGGAGTTCGTCGAATTCGTAATTTTTATAATCATATGCATTTTGTGAATTTTCAGGAAAAGGGAAATAGGGTTTTGGCCATTGGGGGTCGGATTGGTCAAATTTGATTGCAATGGCCTGACCGGGACTGCTAAACTCACCCTCAATCCGGTTCGGAGTGTCTTCGGTTGCCAGTGCATATGCTACTTCATAGTCGATGATATACTTTTTCCAATGATGTTGGCCTCCTGCATTCACCGTCGTAAGTCCCTGGATTTTCGTACGGTCTTTTACATCATGAACAATGCCACCATATAAGTAATAATCAAGGGTAAGCGGGTCGTCAGTCTCATAAATTTTTCTTTTCCTTATTTCATCATCAGAAAAACTATTGAACATACCCCGGATATAAACAAAGGAATTTTTACTGAATTCATAATCCAGTGTAGCACTTATAGCTGTCCTTTTGCGCGTGATGTCGTAATACCTTAGCTGGAATTCCTTGTAATGAACCAAATAGTTTTCTTCCTCCTGCCCCTGGTTGGTCCAAACCGGCCCTTTTGCATAGAGGATTTCCAGGTTATCCGATCCGTAATTATTCACATAGTAGCTGCCATTGAAAAATATTCCAAACTTGTTTATCCTCAGGCCCGATGAAAACTGGAGATTGTAATTTCCGGTTTTCCTGAGGTTATTGTAACCACCGGAAACAGTAGCATTGATCTCAGGGTTTTCACTTTTTGCCCTTTTCGTCGTAATATTGACAGTCCCTCCGATCCCGTCTGCATCCATGTCAGGTGTGAGTACCTTTGTGATTTCAATTTCATCGATCTGGTCAGCCGAAATGATGTCCATTCCTACGTATCTTACACCACCCTCGGGTGACGGTATCTGTTCCCCGTTGATATTGAAGTTGGTCAACTCAGGAGGTGTACCTCTTAACTGAATAAACCGGCCTTCACCCTGATCCCGTTGAAGCGTAATACCCGGTATTCGCTGAATAGCTTCGGCGGCGTTCATATCGGGGAATTTTTCAATTTGTTCTGAGGATACTATGTTTTTAATGTTGGCCGCATTCTTTTGATCGATAAATGCTTTCACCTGTCCTTCCGATTCAGCCTCTACTTTAAATTGCTCCAGTTCTGTTGCCGTTGGCTTCAATTGGATGGTGAAGTAGGATTTTTTATCGGTGATAAAATCATGCTCCAGGTAAATGGGGTCAAATCCCACATAACTGATCACCAACGTGATTTTATCCTGTTTGATATTGGATAGTCTGAATTCACCTTTCGATTCGGTTGTAGTTCCCACCTGGGTCCCTTGAATGATCACGGATGCACCGGGTAACGGATCACCGGTGGATTGATCGGTTACTTTTCCTTGTATGGAAAATGATTGCTGAGAAATTGCGATAAAAGAAAGGCAAAAATTGAGCAATAAGTTTATGGTTATTGTCCGGAGTTTTGATTTTAACATCTCGTTAACCTTGAATTAATTAGCAACCAGCTTTAATTGACTTGATACTTATTTAAATAAATTCAAAATCGAGGCTGTCAAACCGGAAGGGAGAAAAAGTTTACCTGTTTCCTTCTGACAGCCTCAATCGATTATTTTCCGGGATGGAAAACCTATCTCACGATAATTTTCTGAGAATAGGAATTTTCATCCTGAATGGCCCGGATAAAATAGATTCCTTTGGGAAGATCCCTCAAATCAAGATTTACTAATATTGTATTTTCAGTGGTCTTTTCCAAAACGACATTACCTTTTGCGTCTGTAAGGGTTAAACTGCAGATGGCATCCGACTCAAGCCGGATATTGAGCAGGCCATTTGTTACCGGATTTGGAAAAATATCCAGTGTTTTATGTTCTGCAAAAATATCAGTTACTGATTGTGAACCCGAGAAATATACCAACAATCTGGGAACTCGTTCGGGGTGATTTTGCCCGTCACCACCGTCTTCGGGATCGGCAATGTTTTCAAATGATTCGAATTCCCTTGCATTTTCATAATCACTTGTGCCCTGGTTTTCACCAAGCATATGTATCCCCAGCGAGTTTCCTGAAACCCAATTTTCCCTGTCAATGATCTCCTGGATTATATCTGAGATATCCGGTGTGCGGTGATAGGTCCACAACCCCCATTCTTCAGCTACTTCCCACATAACGGAAGCATCGGTTTTGGGCCTGTCGGTGATCAATTGGTCCATAGTGAAAGTCGGAGCATTATCGTATGTTTCACCGACAATTGTTATTTTAGCCACATCTTCTGCATTTTTTGATTCGTGGGAACAAAGAAGGATATAGGCTGAATCAATTTGAGCGCCATGAGGAATTTCTATACTTTGGAATCTTAATCCTGTAGATAATATATTAAGATCCTCCGGGTCTCCTTCCCATCCGGCGTCCAAATCATCATCATGCAATGTATCCATTTCGTCATTCTCCTGTTCTGCATCATCAGATGAAAGCTGATAGGTAACCAATTGGCCGTTTTCCAAAGTATCGGTTACTATTTCTCCATTGGCAATAATGGGAACCTCCAGGAAAGTTGATTCGACCGAATATTCGATAACAAGTTTGGGAACCCTTTCAGGATGGTTTTGTCCGTCGCCGCCGTCTTCGGGATCTGAAATATTTTCAAATGATTCGAATTCCCGGGCATTTTCATAATCGCTGGTTCCCTGGTTTTCTCCCTTGAGGATCAGGACAAGAGAGTTGCCATAATTCCATCCATTGAGATCTATAATCTCCTGAATGATGGAAGATATATCAACCGATTGATGTGGTGTCCAAAGGCCCCATTCTTCGGCTACTTCCCACAATACGGAAGCATCGGTTTGTGGCCGTCCGGTGATGAGAGCATCCATGGTAAAAGTTACCGGATTCGGATCTTTTTGGCCAACCATTGTAATTTTTGCTACATCTTCTGCATTTTTTACCTCATGTGAAGTAACCTCAAGATATGCCGATTCAATGGTTGCTCCTTTCGGTACCGGTACTCCCTGGAATCTTAATCCCGTACTGAGGATGTTCAGATCCTCCGGATCACCTTCCCATCCGGCATCCAGGTCATCATCATGCAAACTATCCATTTCATCATTTTCCTGTTCGGCATCGTCAGAAGAAAGGGAATATGTTACCAGTTGACCGTTTTCAAGGGTATCCGTTACCACCTCACCATTCTGGATGATGGAGACATCAACTGTAGTTGTTTGTCCGTAATTGGATTTTACAAAAAGTAATAACGTAATAATTCCAAAAAATAGTAGAAATTTTTTCATTGTGTTATCTTTTTAGTTATTTATAATTTTTCAGCCAAATGTATTTTCGAAACCTGATGTAATTACTAACTGAACCTTAATTTAAGGTTAAAAAAAAGCCCCGATTTATTAAAATCGAGGCTTTTGTGTGTATTATAAAGTGGGTTTAATATTTTCGCTCGTTTAAAAGGGTTCCGTCCTTGTCAAACATTTTCCATGTTCCGGATTTGTTGCCTTCTGAGTAGTGCATCTCATACAGCAAATTACCATCATCATCCCAAATAAACCAATCGCCATTTTTGAGGTCGTCTTTATAGCGTGCTTCTCCTACTTTGGTTCCCTTCTGATTCCAGTTTATCCACAAACCGTCCTTTTTTCCTTCCTTGTATGATCTTAATTCGTGCTTTTGTCCGTTTTCGAAATAGGTTATTACTTCACCGTCTTCGATCCCGTTTTTAATGTTCAATTCAATCCTAATGTTGCCATTTTCAAAGTACTCCTTGTGGGTGCCGGTATAAAGCATATTCCGTTTGTAGAAATAACCGTCTTTCTGAATCACCTCCTGTGTATAACCTGTGGCAACAAAAATTAAAATTGAAGCAAATGTCAAAAGAATTCCAATATATGTTTTCATTTCATCTGTTTTTGATACAATACCTGGTTTGTAAAAAAAAGTTTTCAAATTTATAAAAATAATCAGAACTGATAGCTGACTCCCAGGCCCACGGAAATGCCGGGGTTTAAACTACTGTAAACCTGGTCTTCTGCCTCATACGACCTGTAGTGGCTCACCACTTTTTCATTTAAAAGATTTGACACTTTAAAATCGATCATTGTTCTCTTATCTTTTCCGAATCTCTTATTCAAACTAAAATTAAGGCTGTTGAAAGGATCGGCATAGATGTCGGGAAATAAGCCGGCTCCAACGATGCTGAGAGTGGTTCCTTTTACGTTGTAAAACACGCCGGCGTCCAGGCCATGATCCGGATCGCTGTATGTAATTCCGGCATTGACCACAAAGGGCGATTGCCCGGCCATAACCCTGTTATTTTCTATGGATTCTCCTGCCTTTTCGTAAGTCTTCCGTGAATTATACTCAGTATCAGTCATATCAATACTTGATTTTACGAGGGTGAGATTTCCATTCACTGACAACTTATTCAATGCAATGGCAATGAAACTTAAATCCTTCCTGAATTCCAGCTCTACACCATACAATTGGCCGTCACCCACATTGCGCGGTTGGTATTCGGTGCTGGTTTGCTGTTCGGGTATGCGGACCAGTTCAATCGGATTATCAAATGTTTTATAGAAGCCGCTAACAGAGTACATCTGGCCGGCGGGCAGGTACCATTCCCAACGGATATCAAAATTATTAATGCGGGTCTCTGTCAGGTTGCCATCCCATCCGGAGTAAGTAAATAAACTTCCGTTAAAGATACGATTTGAGATCGGATCAATTATTTGGGCAAATGATAGCTCTTTGAAAGAAGGCCTTGCAATAGTGCGTGAATATGAAATCCGGAGGTTTTGTTCGTCGCTCAGGGCATAAATAAGGTTCACCGAAGGAAACAGGTCAGTTGATTCCAACACCTTGTCATTATCGAGGTTTTTACCATTGATGATATCGCCGCTGGCATAAGTCTGGTCACGGCCGGTATGTTTTTGCACATAATACTCTATACGAACGCCCACGATGGTTTTAAGTTTAGGCAGAGGATTGAACTCCTCTGATATATAAGCCGCAAAATTGTTTATATTCGATGCATAAGTATTGGGGTTCGGATTTCGGTTACCCGATTGATAATAAATACTGTTGGGCTTGTTGGGATAAATGTTTTCGGCATCAAGCACATGAGCCGGATCAGGGTTTGTCCATGACTGGGTCCCGAAAAATTGCATATCAAAAAACAAGATTTCATAATCTCTTTGTTTGTAAATATGGCTCAAACCGAATTTAAGTCGGGCATCCCGTTTCATCAACTCATGTTTTTTTGAGAGATCTATTTTCGAGGTATTGTTCAATTCTTCAAGTGATCTCCAGATTCTTGAAGGATTTCCGCCGGCTCCTCCACTAAACAGAGTGTCGAGCGGTTGATAAGTAAAGGCTGTTTTGCGGATGTCGGGATCATTTGAAGTTGAATAGGTGGGAGAAATCCGCCAATCAATTTCCCAACCAGTAGTTGGCCAGAGATGTAAACCATTCAACAATCCGTTAGTGAGCGAACGCTGATTGTACTCAATGTTATCGGAACTGGCACGGTAACCCGATTGTCCAACGGCTTCCCCGTCATTGACAATATAAAATTTACCGGCCCTGCTTTCACCGTTCTGAAGGTGCATGAGGGTTAACCTGATTTTTGAGTGATCGGTTTTATAGGCCAATCCCCCCAGCGCTCCAAGCAGGACGTTTTGTTCGCCCAACTGCCCTGTTTGGATGGTGGCATATCGCATTTCGTAAAGGTTGGGATCGATATACCGCTGGTATTCTCCGAAGATCACTTCATCATAAAATTTTGTATCGGTCTTGTAGGACAGTGAGAACACATATCCCAGTTTTCGTTTCTTAGCTGGATCACCTTTCTTTTTTCCCAAATCTATTTGATTACCCATGGAAATCCCCATGCTATAATCCATAAAGCTTGTCTTCTGTTTGGCAGCTAATTGGGAATCAAAACTGGTTACAAAGTCAAATACTTCCTGGTCGGAAGCGCCGCTGATGGGCGTGGGGATATTGTCTTTTCCTGCACGGGCAGGTAAAGCCCGCGTACCATCATCAAAACCCAGCATATCCGTAGAACCACCTTCGTATGTAAGCCAATCGGAATTGAAGTGCATGGATGGATTGTAGGTAAGCCCTAAAGATACCGATATGGACTTTTCTTCAGGGAAATCCTTGGTTTCAATATTAAGCATCCCACCGGTAAAATCAGCGGGCATATCAGCTGTATAATTTTTACTAACGAATATATTGTCGATCAGGTTGGTGGGGAAAATATCCATTTGCAAGCTGTTACGGTCGGGGTCAAGGCCCGGTATGTCAACCTGGTTCAGCATTGTTTTCGAATACCGATCACCCAATCCTCTCACATAAACATACTTACCGTCTTCCACCGAGACACCGGTAACGCGCTTGGCAGCCTCAACTGCGGTTGCATCGCCGGTAAGTTTGATTTTCGAGGAAGATATCCCATCCAGAATAACAGCCGATTTCTTTTTAATGGTAAGCAACGCAGATTCTGTTCGCCGGATCACCTCGGCGCTTACCACCACTTCTGATAGCTCAAGACTTACTTCTTTAAGTACCAAATTTTCCAGCATGGTCACTTCACCCGCTTTCACCTGCACATCGTTAATCAGGATGGTTTGAAACGAAATGTAAGATATCTGGGCCTGGTAGCTACCCGGATCGGCATCGATGCTAAATTTTCCATCCAGATCGGTGGTTGTACCAATGGTGGTACCAGTCAAAAATACGGTTACACCAACCAGGGATTCACCGGTAGCTTCTTCATAAACGGTGCCCCTTATCTTTCCTTTTTGAGCCATTGTCTGAAGGCCCATTCCAAGTATCAGCAATAACCAGATTATTTTCCTCATAACGATTTGAAGGTGATTTATTTAATTTGATAAAAAATACAGAAAACAGACCCGCAATCTGAATTGAGGATCTGTTTCCCACAGAAATAATATTGTTTTAAACCTTGATTATAGTCCTGCCAATTTTCCAGCATTTGAAGCCCATGTCCAACCAAAAACACCTGCATTGGCTTTGGGTGATCCGCCAGCAGTAACACCAGCAGGCACTTCGCCGTTTACATAGTTGGCTAAATCACCGGCCGGCACATTGAGTTCAATGCCCTCGAAGCTCACTCCGGCGGCAGTTACGCGGTTGATTTGCTGGCCTTCTTCGATACCTGTAAAATAAATGTTTTTTAGGGCAACAATGGAGTTGTCATCAACATTGATCAAGTCGCCAGAACTTCTTTCATACTCGGTATCGCTGCAAACCACGGTTCCATTTTGGATGGTATGACCTCTTTCGAAAGAACCTTCCGGGCCATCAAGTTCATAATTGTGTCCACCCGGAGCCACTACGATAAAGTTATCAAGGGTTCCGCCCCACGACTGGTCGGTGTCGATAGCATCATCGTTTACATTCCAAACCAGCAGATTTTTCACATTTACTGTTCCACCGAACCATTCCACACCGTCATCCTGGTTGGCAACTACCTCAATGTTTTCAACTATTGTGTTGGAACCCACACCACCCAGGGTAAGGCCATTGATCTCGTTTCCTGATCCGATATTGGTACCTCCATGACGGATAGAAATATATTTGAGCACACCCGAATTATCCTCATCATTATTTCCACCATACAATCCGTTGGGATCGGAGGTTGGAATACCTTCAATCTGAACTTCGTTTACATCGCCGTTTTCATTGGATGCCGAGATGCTTGCATTTCCCAACACAATCAGTCCACCCCAGAGTCCGTCAATATCAGGATCAAGGTTGGGGCTTTCTATCTGCCCGGGTACAATCTCATCGGCCACCGATGTGAAAATAATAGGTTGATCGGCTGTACCTTCAGCCATTAATTTACCCCCCCGTGCAATTAATAAGGCTGTTGCGTTGGCGCCTGTACCAGCTTGACCTTTAATAATTACTCCTGGCTGTATGTTGAGGGTTGCTCCTGATAATACGGTAATACGGCCCGCAAGAACATAAACATTACCGGTTGTCCAGGTGGTATTTTGGGAAATGTTTGTCGTAACAACAATACCACTGGTGTTGTTATTATTATTGTTGTCGTCGTCGTCATCATCCTTGCTGCAAGCCGAAAAAACACCAATAACTGTGGCAAACATTGCCAGGTAAAGTAAGAGATTTAATTTTTTCATCGTAATGTAAATTTAATTAGTGACTTTTAATTTTGATGCAAAACAAGAAGATAAAAATCAGATAAAATTTAAGTTTTTCTTATTTTTGTATTAAGTTTTGTATCTTGAGTTTAATAAAAATTTAACATTAATTTAAGAATCGAAACCAAATTCAGAATAAATTTGTGTCCACTTATGGAATCATCCAATACTAAAATTCTCATCGTCGATGATGAGAAGGACATCATCGAATTTCTCAGGTATAATTTCGAAAAGGAAGGATTTCAGGTCTATTCTGCAAGAAACGGTAAGGACGGGAAAGAAGTTGCCATAAAGGAAAAACCCGATTTGATCGTTCTGGATATCATGATGCCCGGAATGGACGGTGTTGAATTGTGTAAAGAACTTAGGGAAAAACCAGAATTTCAGGATACACTTATCATTTTCCTTACCGCCCGCGGTGAAGATTACTCCCAAATTGCTGGTTTTGAAGTGGGTGCAGATGATTACATTACCAAGCCCATTCGCCCACGTGTCTTAATTGCCAGAGTCAATGCCTTGCTCAAGCGCAAATCCAAAATCAGCTTGAGTGAAAATACCATTGATCTGAAATCCCTGATTATTGATAAAGATAGGAGAGACGTTAAAGTTGAAGGCAAATCCATTCACATCCCAAAAATTGAATTTGATTTGTTGGTTCTTCTCGTTTCCAATCCCGGTAAAATTTTTACACGCGAAGAAATATATTCCAAGATATGGGGAAATGAGGTTTATGTAAGTGATCGTACACTGGACGTCCACATCAGAAAACTTCGCGAAAAAATTGGAAAACAATACATCAAAACAATAAAAGGTGTAGGATACGGTTTTACCGAATAAACTAGTAGCCTCCTGAAATGAAAAACGCAACTCCCCGACAAATTGCCTGGATTTCTACCTTGAGTATCTCCGGTTTAGTACTTATTATTCTGATTATACTTAAGATTCTTTCATTCCAAATGCTGAATTGGTTGGTTGTTTTCATTACCCCTTTGATAATTTTGATTGCAGGTTATTTTATCTTCAATTATATTATGGAAAATTTTATCTACCGGAAGATAAAGTTGATTTATAAAACCATTTATGACACTAAACTGCCTGCAGAAGAAAAAAAGGATAAATCCAGAAAAAAAAATGACCTGATCGATTATGCCGAGTCGGAGGTGATTGAATGGAAGAAGAATATATCCAGGGAAATGACCAAGCAAAAGCAAATGGAAAATTACCGAAAGGAATTTCTTGGAAATGTATTTCATGAATTAAAAACACCGATTTTCAATATTCAGGGTTATCTGGAAACATTGGTTGACGGAGGGATCAAGGATGATGAGGTAAATATCAAGTTTTTAAAAAAGGCCCGGAAAAATGTTAACCGGATGGCAGAGATTGTCGATGACCTGCAGATGATCTCCAACCTGGAAGATGGGAGTTTTGCCTTATCCATGAAAAAAATCGATATCACCAAAATGGTGTCAGAAATTCTGGAACAACATGAATTAAGGGCAGGGAAAAAGGACATTAAACTGGAGATCAAGGAGGGATGCGATAAATCCTTTATGGTGCTGGTCGACCGGGAACTGATCCTTCAGGTATTGAACAACCTGGTCACCAATTCCATTAAATACGGCAAAGGGGGAGGACGTACACAGGTTGGAATTTATGATATGAATGAAAATATCCTTGTTGAAATCTCCGACAACGGGATTGGAATCGAACAAAAACATTTGCCCCGTATTTTTGAGCGGTTTTACAGGGTAGATAATGCCCGTTCGCGTGAAATGGGTGGATCGGGCCTGGGTCTTTCCATTGTAAAACACATCATCGAAGCCCACCATCAAACCATTAATGTGCGTAGTGCTCCGGGAGTAGGAACCACTTTTGGATTTACCTTAAAAAAGGCTTAGAAAGTAATATTAAGGAAATTAAATCTGCTTAATTGATTGTCCGGGAAGCCAACCCACACTGCCATTGGCAATCTTAATCTCATACCAGTCACCTACTTTTTCCATGATTTGCACTTTGGAACCTTCGTGTATGACAAATAAATCAACGCTGTTGGGATTTGGTGAACTTTTAACGGTAATGGTCGGCGTGAATACAATCGCCTCTTTTTGTTTGGTAACCAGGTTATATTTTTTATAGGCTATCGTAAAACTGAAAATCGTAAAAAACAGAATGACCAATCCCGAATAAAAAGCCAGTTTCCTTATTTTCATCAGCTTCGACAGCAGGTAAAATGCCAGCAATACAAAGAAAAGGATGAATCCTCCGATGCTTATTTTTGCCCAGGTATTTGCCGAAAACATGTTATAAAGCGAACGCCACCATTCTTTCAGGAACAATTCGGGTACCGGTTCGATTTTGTCTACAATTTTAGTATTGGCTATTTTCAGGTTGAAATTGATATCCTCATCGTTTGGCCTAAGTTTTTTTGCTTTTTCGTAATACAAAATAGCAGATGGTATGTCATTGGTTTTGAAGTAAGCATTGCCCAAATTATAGTAAAGATCCGACGATTCATATCCCTTGTCAACAATTTGCTGGTACAAATGAGCAGCATCTGCATACATTTCATTCGAATAGGCTGCATTTGCCTTAAAATAAAGGGTGTCGACCGGAAGAGCGATTGTACTCCCGATTAATAAAAACAATATGATTATGCCAATCAGCTTTTTCATTTTTCACCTTTATTTTAATTCACTTTCCATTTTGCTGATGATGTTTACCGATTCAATATATATTTTTTCCATCTCAACTGTGCTATCTCCTGGTGCAAACCGCGCAAACTCACAATTATTCAGCGTGTCGATGAACCGGTTCAGGGTATTCTCATCCACATCTCTTTGTTGAAGGGTTTCAGAAACGGTTGTCATGGAGAGGTTAGACAGCGGAATACTGAATTTATCGCTCAGGTAACCCCACAATGCCTGCGATACCTCCACGTAAAACTCATCCTTTTTGTTTTCCTTAAGGAATCCCTGTGCTTTTTTCATCCTTTTCTTTGCAACTTTTGTAGCCTTACGGTTCCTCATCAACGCGATATTGCTCCTCTTTTTCAATTCATTTTTCCAGATGATGGTAAAAGCAATAAAAAGAATAACCGGTAAAATCAGCAGTATATAGAAAATTCCGGATCCGAAAAAGTAAGAACCTACTATCCGGAGATCTGGATTCATGGTTCGGATAAAGCGGATGTCGGAACCAATATATTTGATATCGGCCTGGTTCACACCACTGTAGCTGATATTTGTTGCAGTCCCTTCGCCTTTCTCCACGTCTATATTGTACTCGGGTGATGTCAGAATTTTATACTGTTTGCTTTTCAGGTCAAAATAGCTGAAGTTAACCTTA
Organism: Bacteroidales bacterium; assembly: GCA_016933115.1. Classification (GTDB taxonomy): domain Bacteria; phylum Bacteroidota; class Bacteroidia; order Bacteroidales; family JAADJA01; genus JAADJA01. Next base: position 18,409 of record JAFGBL010000093.1, read on the forward strand.
TCGATCGTAAATTTACCTGGGTTCCTCGGGATAATAAGATATTCAAAGGTTTTGCTTCCCGAAACTCCGTTTTGCGTCGTATTGATGTTCTTTGTTACCTTTGGATCATAAACTTCGAAATCAGGTGGGAAAGTAACATTTATCCTATCAATCAGCTCTACATTCCCGGTTCCGCTAACCGTAAATTTCAGGTTCAGGGCTTCGTTCGCTTTCAACTGTGTTTTGTCGATGGAGGAGCTGAAATTGAAATCTCCGACACCACCACTAAAGTTTGCCGGCTTATTGCTGGTTGGCAGGGCTTTGACATTTATTTTCAATCCATTTGATGTCAGCGGAACTTCTACTGTCCGGTAACGGTTGAAGAAAGGGTCATTGAAAAAGTTGTCGAAAAACGGGTCACGCGAACGCTGCTGGTTTTGGGCCCTCACCTGTGCCTGAATGTTCAGTTCGACCGGATCGATTACAATATCACCGCTTCGTTGCGGAAAAAGGGCTGCTTTTTTAAGTTCAGCAACATTGTACTGCTGGCCATTGTAAGTTTCGGTATATTGTAAATATGATTTACGGTCTCTCATCAGATCACTTACCCAAAAGCCTTTAAAAGAAGGCTCCTTAATAAAATCCGGTGCCGAAACATTGATCCGGAAATATAGTTTGTAGGTGACAACGATTTGTTCTCCCTGATAGGGATTTGTTTTATTGACTACTGCCCTCACAAAAACATCATCTTTTAAGTTTTCCGTATCCTGAGTAGTTCCCGTACTCCCCTGGTTTTGCGTACCTTGTTGGGTTCCTTGCTGGGATTGTGTGTCGCCCTTTACCACCTGTATTTTTACAGCATTTGATTCGTAGGTCTTACCATCTAAATTTACCTTGGCAGGAGGTATTTCAAATAAACCTTCGTCGTTTCCGGCGGACAGGAGATAGGTAAAAGTCAGTTCGACCGACTGGCTCACTTTACCGTTGATGATCTGGATACTTGAACTCTGGGATGAGCTGGGGCCGCTAAGCACCCTGAAATTTTCAATCTGGGGTCCCCTGAACCCTGAACCTTCAGCATTGAGTGTATAGATCAGGTTGAAGCGTTCGCCGGTACGGACAACATTTTTGGCCGTAGCCTGAAAATTCACATCTTGAGCCACCCCTTGTATAGCAAAGAGTATCGTACAAAGTAATATGTTTAAAGTGAATTTCCTCATGTCCTAATCAACGGCAAAATTATTTAATTATCATATGGTTCTTCAATTTATTTCAAAATTACCAATCCTTTTCAACCTTTTTTGCCCGTGTAGCCTGCATTTGCTGAATCCGGACCTTCTCCAACGTTTTATTCTCATCATTTTTAAGTGCCTGAAGCATACGCTCCGCATCCTGCTTTGAAATTTGCTGTGGCTGCTGCTGTTGCTGGCTGTTTTGCTGCTGTTTTTCCTGTTGCTGCTGATTTTGTTCCTGATTCTGTTGTTGTTGATCTTTTTGATCCTGCTCCTGTTCCTGTTGATCCTGCTTTTGCTGGTCTTTTTGATCCTGTTGCTGATCCTCGTTTTGATCCTGTTCCTTATTTTGCTGCTCCTGCTGTTGCTGTTGCAGCTTTTTCATCGCGTAAGCCAGGTTGTATTTGGCATCCAAATCATCAGGATTGTTGCGCAATGCATTTTTATAAGCTTCTACACTTTCAGCGTACTTTTCCGATTTTAACAATGAATTCCCAAGGTTATACCAGGCATCTGCCCTGGCATCTTTACCTGTCTCACGGGCTGTTAAATTGTTGTATAATTTTGTAGCATCTTCATAGTTTTCCTGTTTGTACAAAGCACCGCCCAGGTTATACTGGCCTTTGTACGATTCGGGGCTCTTTTCCAAAGCCTTCATATAATCCACTTCAGCTTCCTTATAGTTTTTTTCTTCGTACTCGTTGTTGCCATTGCGGATATACTTGTTTTCTTTTTGTGCATAAGCGGCCGAAGTAAAAACCAATAATATCCAAACCAGTTTTTTCAAAACCGATAGGATCAGGATTTGCCGAAAATATTTAAATTGCTTAACCATTTACTTTTTCTTTCAAAAATTAATAATTCGATGATCAGAAATATCAGGCTTACCGCGATAAAATACTGGAACCTGTCTTCATAATCGCTGAACATTTTACTTTCGAATTCAGTTTTTTCGAGGGAATTTATTTCTTCATAAACCTTGCTTAATCCTGCCTGTGTGTTGTTGGCCCTCACATAAACACCATTTCCTGCCGAAGCGATTTGCTGTAGCATGCTTTCATTGAGTTTTGTCACCACGGTATTTCCCTGCATATCCTTTTTGTAGCCTACCTGCCGGTTGTATTGATCATATTCAGGAATGGGTGTTCCCTCAGTTAACCCCATTCCAATCGTATAAACGTAAATCCCCTTTTTTGCGGCTTCTTCGGCAGCATCAACAGCATTATCCTCGTGGTTTTCACCATCAGTAATTACGATGATCGCCCGGCTGTGCGATTCATCATCAAATGAACCGGCGGAGAGTTCGATTGCCTTTCCGATCGCAGTCCCTTGTGTAGGTACAACCTTTGTATTGATGGTCGTTAAAAACATCTTGGCTGCCGAGTAATCAGTGGTAATAGGCAATTGTACATAAGCATTTCCAGCAAAAACCACAATCCCGATCCGGTCATTCCCCAGTTTATCGATCAATTTGGAAATGGCCTGCTTGGCCCTTTCCAGCCTGTTCGGTTTGATGTCCTGAGCCAACATACTATTCGAAACATCCAGCGCGATCATGATATCGATCCCTTTTCTTTCTCCTTCGATCAGTTTCGAACCGATTTGCGGGTTGGCCAGGCCAATGATCAGGAAAATGTATGCGATCATTAATATTATGAACTTGGTTATTATTTTGCTGTTGGACAATCCGGGTAAAAGCCTTCGGATAATTACCCAGTCGCCGAAGCTTCTCAATGAACTACTTTTCCGGTAAAGCATCCAGATGAATAATGCGGTCAGAGCCGGGACCAGGATCAAGGCATATAAAATGTCGCTATGTTCGAATCGAAATATATTCATTTAACAGTTCATCATCAAATTATCAAATTTTATGTTGTTGTCCTGAAAAATGTAAACCTCAGTACAATTTCCAACGTGATCAATATAAAAGCAACGAGGGCATAAATAAAAAATTCTTCATTTTTTTTCTGGAATTCCGTTACATCGATTTTGGATTTTTCCAGTTTATCAATTTCACCGTAAATTTCTCTCAGCTTCTCGTTGCTGGTTGCCCTGAAATACCTGCCATCTGTCATTTCAGCCACCTGTTGCAGAAGATTTTCATCAATTTTTACCTCCATATCCCGAACCTCCATGCCAAAGGGTGTCTGAACCGGGTAAGGAGCCATTCCAATGGTTCCAACCCCAATGGTGTAAATCCGGACGCCGTAAATCCTGGCAATTTCAGCTGCTGAAAGCGGATCGAGCGAACCCATGTTATTTACGCCATCGGTCAACAGAATAATAACTTTACTCACTGCTTTGCTGTCTTTGAGCCTGCTGACGGCAGTAGCCAATCCGTCCCCAATGGCGGTCCCATCCTCTATCATACCACTCTTGACGTCCTTGAACAGGTTTTTGATGACGGTATGATCCGTTGTTAAAGGACATTGTGTAAAGGCCTCCCCACTGAAAATTACCAGTCCGAAACGGTCGTTTGGCCTACCTGAGATGAATTCCGAGGCAACCTCTTTTGCAGCTTCAAGCCTGTCGGGTTTCAGGTCCATGGCAAGCATACTTCCCGATACATCAAGCGCCATTACAATGTCGATTCCCTCGATGGTAACATCCTGCCTGCTCGAAGTTGATTGTGGCCGGGCAATTGCAATGATCAGCAATCCGATGGCAACCAACCGGAAAACATACAATGAAAAGTAAAGATATTGCTTAAAGCTTCTGGGAGTAGCCTCAAAACTTGCCGTTGATGAAACCTGTATCTCTGCATGATCCCTGACATACCGGTACCAATACCAACCTGCCAGCAAGGGAATCACCAGCAAGAAGTATAAAAATTCCGGTTTTGCAAATTCAATATTACTGAACATCCTTTCCCTCCTTATCTTGTTTCAATCCAGGAATATCATTTTCTACAGGTGAATTTTCGGTATTATTTTCCTTAGTATCTTCTAACGTGGTTTGCATGCTATTCGCCAATGTAACTTCGGAACCATTCTGTGGACCGGTATACATGGTTTCTTTTACAAAATCAATGGCGTTGTTCAGGCTGGCATCATGCTCCAGCGGAAGCGGTTGTTCTTTTGCAAACTTAACGAGATCTGCAAGCATCAGGGTTGCCCGAAGCTTGCTTTTTGCCTGTTCATTGGTTGAAGTTGCATTTATCGCCTCCATTATTTCATCAGAGGTGAACTCCATCGCATGCACCTGGAACCTTCCATGAATGTATTCCCTGATGATGTCCGTCAGTTCGGTATGGTATTCTTTGATATGGCCGTTCTGCCATAGTTTTTTATACCGCAATGATTCCAATGCATCCAATGCAATACGATGAGGTGGAAGTTTGGGCTTGGAAGCCACTTTGAAAATGGGTTCGGCTTTTTTCCTTTTTTTCAGATAATAGAAAACAAAAAACCCGATTGCCGCAAAGGCGACAAATCCGATTATCCAGGGCAGGGCTTCCCGAAAGGTAAATGGGGCTCGCAAGGGATCTTTGATGTCCTTGATATCTGCCTGTAAATCGACGGGCGGATTTGAAACCTGAAGCAGTTGGGCATCGGTCTCTGTAAAATGTGTAGTTGAATCGCCCGGTTTTATCCAGTTAAACCTGAATGGCGGAATGGCAAAATACCCTGAATCGAAACTTGTGATTTGAATGGTTTGCCGCAGCAGGATGTTATTCTGATCTTCACTGTAGACGGTATCTATGGCAGATTTACCGAGGATTTCAATTTCCGAGATGATTGTATCTCCGATCACCGGCCATTGCACTTGATAACCCGCTGGCCCATTATAGGCTAAGGTTAGGTTAACCTGGTCACCGATCAGGATGGCATTGGTATCAATGGATAGGGTAGCCTGTGGTTGAGCTGCCAGTTCTCCGGCACCTACGATCGAAATCAATAAAATCAATATTTTGTAATAGATTTTCATCTTAAAATCTGGCTTCCCTTCGTTTAAACAGATTTACCAACGGTTTCACATAATCCTGATCGGTTCGGATCAGCGCAGAATCGATGCCACTTCTTAGGAACAGCGTGTTCAGGTAATGGTCGTGTTCTTTCCACCAGTTTTTATAATTTTCCCTGACTTTGCTGCTTGTCGTATCTACCCACATTTTTTTACCGGTTTCCTTATTGTAAACTTTAATCAAACCCATTTTCGGCAGATCTTCCTCACGTTGATCATAAATCCGGAGGGCCACAATATCGTGTTTATTGCCGGCAATTTTAAGCGCATTCTCAAATCCCCGGTCCATAAAGTCGGAAATGATAAAAGCCGTGCAACGTTTTTTGATGGCATTGGTGAGGTAACGCAACCCTTCGGCAATATTCGTTTTTTGGCTCTCCGGGTGAAAATCGATCAGTTCGCGGATGATCCTCAGGATGTGTGAAGTTCCTTTTTTCGGTGGAATGAATTTTTCGACTTTGTCGCTGAAAAAGATCACACCCACCTTGTCGTTGTTTTGTATGGCTGAAAAGGCCAGAACAGCAGCAATTTCGGTCATTTGCTCTTCCTTCAGCTGTTGTTTTGTTCCGAATTCATTGGAACCGCTTACATCAATAAGCAATAACACCGTCAGTTCCCGCTCTTCTTCAAAAATTTTGATATATGGATGGTTGAACCGTGCAGTTACGTTCCAGTCGATGCTGCGGATGTCATCGCCATACTGGTATTCCCGAACCTCACTGAAGGCCATACCCCGCCCCTTAAAACTGCTGTGGTAGTGCCCCGAGAAGATCTGGTGCGACAAACCGCGTGTTTTGATCTCTATTTTACGTACCTTTTTGAATATGTCTTTTGTATCCACAAAGCTAAGTTTAGGGTTCAGTGTTATGAGTTTTGAGTTCTGGGTTCAATCTTCTGAGTTCAGAGTTTTGGGTTAAACCAATAAAAACCCCAAAACACGAAACCCAGAACCCAGAACTACTAAGGAACTTCTACGGTATTTAATATCTCGTTAATGATATCTTCAGTTGCGATATTTTCGGCTTCAGCTTCATAGGTCAGGCCGATCCGGTGGCGCATGACATCATGTGCAACTGCACGCACGTCCTCAGGGATCACATACCCACGCCTTTTGATGAATGCATAGGCTTTTGAAGCCAAAGCCAGGTTGATACTAGCACGTGGTGAAGCCCCGTAATTGATCAAGCCTTCGAATTTACTGAGCTTGAATTTTGAAGGATAACGGGAGGAAAACACGATGTCGGTAATATAATTCTCGATTTTTTCATCCAGGTAAACTTCCCTCACCACGTTCCGGGCTTTAATGATATCGGCTGTTTTTAGCACTTTGCTGGTTACCGGAAAAGTACTTGTAACATTCTGCCGCATGATCATCTTTTCTTCATCCTGCTTGGGATAGTTTATGATCACTTTCAGCATGAATCGGTCGACCTGCGCTTCAGGCAGGGGATAGGTCCCTTCCTGCTCTATGGGATTTTGGGTTGCCAACACAAGGAATGGTTCTTCCAGGCGGAAAGTGTTTTCTCCAATGGTGATCTGCCTTTCCTGCATGGCCTCCAACAGGGCACTTTGTACCTTGGCCGGTGACCGATTGATCTCGTCAGCCAGGATAAAATTAGCAAATATGGGTCCTTTCCGAACGACAAACTCCTCCTTTTTCTGGCTGTAGATCATGGTTCCAAGCAAGTCGGCCGGTAGCAGGTCGGGAGTAAACTGGATCCGGGCGAATTTGGCGTCGATAGCATTGGCCAGTGATGTAATTGCCAGTGTTTTAGCCAGACCTGGTACACCTTCCAGTAAAATGTGCCCGTTGGCCAGCAATCCGATCAGAAGCCGTTCGACCATGTGCTTTTGCCCGATGATCACTTTATGCATCTCCATGTTGATCATATCGACAAATGCACTCTCCTTTTGAATACGTTCATTAAGTTCTTTAATATCAGTCTGCATCATTTTTTCCGAATTTTTATGGAAACGCAAAATTATGGAATTGATTACATGTAAAGGTTTGAGGTGGTGTTAAATATTGTTAAACCGGTTCGATTGCCCGATTGTTCGATTGCTTGATGGTTAAACCGTTAAATTGGTTAAACTTGTTGAATCTGTTGATCCCGATAGCTATCGTGAGGTTGAATCGGTGAATTGGTAAGTGGGATATTTTAAAGTTTTGCAATTTTTTGAACAGTGTTATAGTTCCGTGTGGTAATGTTTTTGCCGAATTCCTTTTCCAGGATGTTCATGGCATCTACCGTGCTGGTTTTTTCAAGATCGAGAACGCTGAACAAGAAGCTACCGGTTTGTCGAATTATACTGAAAGAGCCGTCATCTGTTGTGAATGGAATAGATAAATTGGATTTCTGCTCAGTAGCCAGGAAAGTTACATAAAGTCGGGTTTTGGGTGTGACTTCAATTTTACCAAAAGGATCGTATTTTATTATTTCTTCAATTTTATCAAAAGGAATGGTAATGACAGGGATCTTAAAACCAAATGACTTATCCAAATGATCAGGGATTAATTGCAGTTTTTCTGCCTCTCCATCGAAAATTACATTTCCGGATGCAAGTACTGTTTTTACATTTTTAAACCCCAATTTCCCGAACTGTTTTTTAAGTTCGCCCATTGGCACTTTTTTATGGCCGCCCACATTGATTCCGCGAAGAAATGAAACATATTTGTTCATTAATATAATCTTGCTAATAAATAACTCTGACTACAAAAGAATGTTCATTTAAAAGTTTATCATCCAATTGGTTTTGGATTACAAATCCTCAACTTTTAACTTTCGGATTTCAAATCCGAAAGAGCTTGTGTCGAAAGAGCTTGTGGGCTGGATCTCGCTTGAAACTATCAAAATATCACTTAATCATCTCCATCGACTTTTCCAATTGTTCCATCGAAAATTCATTTACGGACTTTGAAAGTTTATCTGGTTCATTTACTTCCATCTTGAGTAACCTGTCTTCAAAGGTCTTTTGGTTTTGCAAAATTTCTTTTTCCAGCCTGTTGATTTGTTCCCTGATCTGATCTATCTGTTCACCATAATTTTCATCCACCTTTTTGGCATCCTTTACAAACTCAAGGAATTTGTTATCCGGAGCAAACTCAAATACGTTTTCAATGGGATTGAAATGGGTTTCAAGGGCTTTCCGGTAGTTGCTTTCGGCAAATCCTCCGGGCATATCGCTCATTCCGAAATACCATGGTGTAAAAGGATGCACACAAGGGCGGAAAGGGGCTAACCACAATACATATGCTATTTCTTTCGGCAAATCTTTACGCAGCTGTGCAACAAATCCATACTGAGTGGTACTGGAACAAATAGCCCTTCCAAACTCATGTGGGTTGCCTTTGGCATAACCTTCCGATTCGTCATATTTTGAACCTTCATTGTGATTTCTCAGAACCTGGAAAAGATCGGTCAGCTCAATTTTCTTGCCCGGTTTGTATGAAAAGGGGAATTCATCTTCAATTTCATATCCGTTAGAAAAGAGGTGATTGATGGCACTCCAGTGACGTACAATATTTCCCATATTCTCCAGGTTGCCCGGATCGCTGTAAGCCAGCCGAAAATTGAATTTGCCGTCTTCTTCGGGATCATACCAATTGTTTTTAGCAGCATATTCGATCAGATCGGTTGATCCGTAATAATTCATGGTATCTGAAAGATCAATTGAGGTGATTGTATAATAATTTGGAATAATGGCAACCTGATCATCCGGTACCCGTTTTGCAACCCAGTGTTTTCCGTTTACAACAGCCATCATCCAGGCTTCATTGGCGTCGGCAATACAATAAGTCCGTCCGGAGGAAGTATAGCCGTATTGCTCAACCAGCACACCACCGATCTTTACTGCATCCCTGGCTGAGTGAGCCCGCTCAGCCATGCCCCTCCTCAGCCAGTATCCGATCCCACCATCTGTGATTTCAGGGTTTTTTTCCCTGGATAAGCATGCATCACTGGCGATGGTGACACCCCATTCGTTCATGTATGTATCTGAGAATTCCATTTCGGGCATTTCGAGCCAGAGATAACTCCCGGTTTTTTCCGGTTGACTCAAGTCACCTCCCCCTTTCATTTGAACTGTTTCACCCGGTTTATGCATTGCAACGGGGACTTTAAAAATATTCACAATACGATCACCCCAGTCGTCTTCGTTATGGGCAAACATAACCGATCCGTCAGCGGATGCATCTTTCCCCACAAGGATCGAAAAGCAATCGAATGTATTGATTTCATTGCTTTGTCCAAATCCAAAAAATATTCCCGAAAGGAGAATTGCTGCAGTGATTAATAGTTGGAACTTCATTTGAATCGCTTTTATATGGAGACAAATATATATAATTTATCCCTGCCAAAATCAGAATAAAATCAGCTATTCTATTTCTAATAATAAATTGAAATCAATAGCAAAAGCAAATAATTTACCTCCCAAATCTACTGAATCTTCTGTGCGATCCTGATTCCCCAAAGTTTTACCTTGTACAGCGCGTGATACATGGCCGGAACAATGATCAACGTAAGGAAAGTTGCAAACGACAACCCGAAAATGATGGTCCATGACATGGGACCCCAGAATGCTGCATTTGTCCCGCCAAAATAGATTTGCGGATCAAATTCACTGAGACCTGTAATGAAGTTTATATTCAATCCCGATGCCAGTGGAATTAGACCGAGAATGGTTGTGATGGCGGTTAACAACACAGGCCTGAGCCTGGTTTTCCCGGCTTCAACGATGCAATCAACCGATTCTTTTACCGGCAGGTTGGCAGTCATTTCCAATCCCAACTCCTTTCGCTTTCTCATTTTCAGCAGGATGATGTAGTCAATCAAAACAATGGCGTTATTTACCACAACCCCGGCAAGAGAAACGATCCCGATACCGGTCATAATCACTATGAAATCCATTTTAAAGGTTCCTAATCCGCCGAATACCCCGATGGTACTTAAAACCACGCTGAACATGATGATGGCCGGTTTTACCACCGAATTGAACTGGCTTACCAGGATCATCATGATAATGGCAATAGCAATCAAAAGCGCTCTTTCGAGAAACTCCATAGACTCTTGCTGTTCTTCCTGTTCACCGGTAAATTCGTATTTGTAACCTTCGGGCATTTCGAAGTTACCCATCAGCGTACGAAGCTGGTCGTTGATCTCGGTGGCATTATAACCTTCAATAACATTGGAGTATAGTGTAATGACCCTGTCCAGATCCTTTCGGAGAACGGCTCCGTAGGTTGTTCCGTACCTGACATTGGCCACAGCTGAAATAGGAACCTGAATAATCTTTCCGCTTGACTGGCTCCTGAATGTGATTCTTTGGTTCAGCAATGAAGCCAGGTTGTACCTGTAATCTTTCTCAAGTCGCAGCTGGATAGGGTATTCATCTTCTCCGATTTTGTAATCGGAAATTTCTTTGCCGAATATTGCCGTACGCAGGGTGGTTGCAATCTGGTAAGTGGATAATCCGAACATCCTGGCTTTTTCCCGGTCGATCTCAACAATAATTTCGGGCTTTCCCATCTCCAGGTCAACCTTCAGGCCTTCAATTCCTTCGATATGGCTGTTTTCAATATAACCCTCTATTGAATCTGTCAGGGAGATCAGTTTGTCAAAATCTTTTCCACTGATTTCAATGTTTACAGGTTTACCTGTGGGTGGCCCCATACCTTGTCTTTCAACGGAGACCTGAACCCCCGGATATTTATTCACGAGCCCGTCTGACAATACTTTAAGATCTTTTTCCGTACTCAATCCATCTCGCAACTCGTAATCGATATAGGATATGGTGATCAGTCCCCTGTTTGGGCCTCCCGATTTTCCTGAAAATCCCTCATTTTCCCCGACAGCGCCTTTGCCGACGATGGTTACTACAGACTTGATGATCTCTTTGTGGCTATCCAGAAGTCGGTATACATCGTGTTCCAAATCTGACATTATATCATTGGTAGCATCAATATCGGTCCCGATCGGTAATTCGGCAAGTATGTTGATATAGTCGGGATCGGCAGATGGAAAGAATTCAACCTTCGGTTCACGGGCAAAATAAAAAATGATGGTAGCAAACATAAGAACGAATGTTCCGGTAATAAATAGCTGGGGGTTCCTTTTTCTCAATACAAATGTCAACAATTTCAGATATGTGTTTTCGAGCCATACCAGGAATTTTTCCTGGAACCATTTAGCTATCTTGTATAAAAATAACAGGTTTAAAATACCGATAACTGCAAATATCATCAATAAATTGGCAGGAAGGTATAATTTTAATAAATAGAAAAAAATTGCCAGACCAGCCATTACAGCAGCCACCCTCAATGATCTTTTTACATTGGGAGGCGGGTTTTGATCACCGGTTTTAATGTAAGTGGAGGAAATAACAGGAATAATGACCAATGCTACAAAAAGTGATGAGGTCAAGACAATAATTAAAGTTACGGGCAGGAATTTCATGAATTCTCCCATAATGCTATCCCAGAAGATGAGCGGGAAAAAGGCGGCAAGGGTAGTTGCAGTGGAAGATATGATCGGATATGCAATTTCGCCGACGGCTTTTTTTGCTGCTTCATATTTGGAGTAGCCCCGGTCGACAAAACGATAGATGTTTTCCACCACGACAATGGCGTTATCAACAAGCATTCCCAGCGCCAGGATAAGTGAAAACAAAACGATCATATTGATCCGGTAATCCATGAGGCCAAGGATCATAAACGACATAAACATGGATGTTGGGATTGCCAGGCCAACGAAAAGTGCATTTCGGATACCCAGGAAAAAATAAAGCACCAGCAACACGAAAATGACACCCATAATGATGCTGTTCTCCAGGTTGCTCAATTGCTTTTTGATCATATCTGACTGGTCATTGGTGATGGTGATATTGAGGTCGGCCGGTATAGCATCAGTTTCACGGGCATGCTCCAGTATTTTGAATATTTGATCCGTCGCATTCAGCAGGTTTTCTCCCCCTTTTTTCACCACTTGCAAGGTAACCACATTCTGAAGGTCCAGCCGTGCATAACTTTCAGGATCGGCAAAACCATAGATCACTTCAGCAACATCCTTCAGGTAAACAATGTCCTGGTCTTCATTCTTCACAACGATGTCACCCATTTCTTTCGCATCCTTAAACTCCCCGATCACCCTGAGTGACCTTCGGGTCCCATTCAATCGCAATTCACCTCCGGAAATGGAAACATTTTCGGATGAAATGGCATTTTCGATATCATCAAAACTCAGTTCGTAAGATTGCAATTTAAGTGGATCGACATTGATTTTTACTTCCCGTTCATTCAAACCGGTAATTTCAACCTTTGATATTTCGGGAACGCTTTCGATTTCGTCTTCCAGGTACTCCGCGTAATATTTTAATTCGTTGACGCTGTAATCTCCCGATAAATTGATGTTGATAATGGGAAATTCGGAAAAATCAATATCTGTCACCATGGGGTCTTCCAGCAAATCGTTGGGGAGATCGCTTTTTGATTTATCCACTGCATCCCGAACTTCCTGTAAAGCCTGGTTAATATCAACGTCGGTATTAAATTCCACAAAAATAACCGAGACATCTTCCTGTGAATTCGATGTGATTTTTTTGACACCCCTGATTGATTCAAGCTCTTTTTCAATGGGCCTGGTGATCAGGTTTTCGATATCGATGGGAGGATTTCCATAATAGAGCGTTTGCACCATGACGGTGGGAATATAAATATCGGGGAAAAGCTCTTTTGGGAGCGACCGGTAACTGTATAACCCAAAGCCCAGGATAATCAGTAACAATAAAAAAACGGTGTTCTTATTGTCAAGGGCAAGGGTGGTCAATTTAAATTCCCTGCTCACCTTATCTTCATTCTTATATTGATTTTCCATTGATAATTATTTTCAAAATTTGTTTGCTGTTGGATGTATAAAAAGAAGTTTTTACCGATTGACTGAATTATCCTGTGATCTTAACCTTTGAACCATTTGAAACCTGGCTGTAGCCTTCCACAATCACAATATCTCCTTCGGAAATTCCGGAGGATACTACTGTTTCATCATGGTACGACCGGCCTGTTTCCACATAGGTTTTTTTGGCGGTCCGGTCTTTCGGATTTACTACATATAAGTATGAGCCCTGACGGTCTTCTTTGATGATGATGGAGGGCACGAGCAAAGCATGATCATTGGTGTAATCGTTGATTTTGATCTTGGCCAGCAGGTTCGGTTTAAGCTTTTCTTTCTCATTTTTTATTTTTAGCTGTACTTTAAAGGTACGGTTGGCCGATTTAATGATATTTCCTGTTCTGTAAACAGGTACTTCCATATGGATTTCAGGATAGGAAGGAAATTCCAAGACTACTTGTTCTCCGACTTTTACGCTTGAAATGTATGATTCGGAGACATCTGCATTAACATAGAGTTCCTGCAGGTTCACCAGTTGAATGATCTGTGTTCCCGGAGCTGCCATTTCGCCCTTTTTAATGATAATATCATCAACAATGCCATCGAATGGTGCCTTGATTTCAGCCAGATCCAGTTGGGCACTAAGAGTTTCAAGTTTGTTTTCAAGAGATTCAACATTGTTTTTTGCCTGAAGATAATCGATCTCAGAACCAATATTTTTATCCCACAGTTCCTGTTGCTTTTTATAAACTGTTTTGGCCAATTCCAGGTTTGTTTCCACCTCTTTTATGGTACTTTCTGTGATGCTGCTATTGATTTTCACCAACAGGTCTCCCTTCTTTACCCGCTGTCCTTCGACTACATAAATTTCCATAACCTGTCCGTTAATTTCAGGGCTGATATAGGCTTCGTGAAGCGCTTCGACTACACCTGAAACTTCAATATAATGTTTAAAGGGCTGGTAGTCCATTTTTTTCGTAGTTACAGCTATCGCGTTATCGTCAGATAAACTTGAACTCAATTGTTGTTCAAGCTCAATGATTTTATTGTTCATCTCGCTCATTTGCTGTTTATATTCTGAGATTTTGGACAAAATCTCTTCATCGGTACTGGGTTCGTCAACTTTACTGCCGCAGGCGGCCAGAAAAATGATCAATGCCAAATAAATCAGCTTTTTCATAAAATTTATTTTACTATTTTTTAATAATATCAATTAACTCTATTGAATAAATCAATGTTGATCCGGCTGGGATCACATTGGCAAAAGTTTGATCGCCATAAGCCAGTTCGGGAGGAATATAAAGCTCATAAATGGCTCCTTTACGCATGAGCTGTATTCCCTCTGAGAGGCCTTTTATTACGGTATTTAATCCAATGCCGGCTGGTCCGCGGTCATACGACATATCAAAGACCGTACGATCGGTAAACATCGCCCTGTAATGCATAACTACACTGTCGCCAGGTTGCGGCCTGGGTCCTTCACCTTCTTTCAAAATCTTGTATTGTAACCCGGAGGCCAATTCCACAATGCCTTCCATCTGCCTGTTTTGCTCCATGAAATTTCTACCTTCTTCCCTGTTTTTCAGAAGGAATATTTTTCCTTCTTCCTCCATCTTTTTCTTCAGCTCTTCATTAAACTGATCGATAATTTTTTCCTTGACCGAATCGGGCAAAATACTTTTATCATCCAATCCGTCGACAAGGCCTCTGTATATGGCATATTGGTTTGCTTCAATATTCTCTTCCCTGATTCCTGTCCCATAATCGAGGCCAATGATATAATTAATCGTATCCATCCTGTTTTCCAACTTTATTTGATCCGTATTTTCCATACCCGGTTTACACCCGGCCAACAACAGGATAATTGAAAAACTGAAAATTTTATTTTGATAGGTATTTGTCATCAATTGCTGCTAATTAGCTTTGGTAAGTTCTTTTTCGAGTTCTGATTTTTTGTTCAGTAATGTTAATATTGAAGTGAGGTAATCGATCTGGGTTGTCAGGTACTGGTTGTAGGTTTGCGACAGGTTTAAACTGGTCGACAGCCCTTCGCGATACTTGATCTCTGTTTTTTGATAAATTTTTTCAGCATTATCAACGGCCAATTGTTTGTTTTTGTAAATCATGAAAGCGTTGTTAAATTCAGATTTCACCGTTTTCACCTTCAATGATAACCCTTGTTTGAGTTGCTCATCCTGAACCTTGATTTTTTCAAGCTCCAGTTGCGCCTGTTGTACCTTGAACCTCCTGTTGCCACTGCTAAAAATGGGAACATCAAGCTGTAACCCGACCATTTGGTTGGTAAACCATTTTTTATCGGAAGCTGTGAAATCGAATTTTTCACGCTGAGCATCCTGCTGAAATGAATAAAAACCACTCAGTGTCGGATAATATTCCGATCGGTTCAACTTCAATTGCAACATGGCCATCCGTTCCTGGCCCTGCAATAATCTGTAATCGATGTGATTGCTGTAATCAAATGATGAATTTAAAAGGAATTCCCGGTTCACATCATCAAGCAGTTCATCCAGGTTGTCGGTCACTTCAATTTCCATTTCAAAAGGAATACCCATTTGGTATTTGAGCATGTTGTAAGCAATTTCAAGCTGGTTATCGATATTTACAATCGTAGTTTCCATGTCGGAAATCAGCAGTTTGATCTGATCGACATCGGTATCCTCAAGAAAACCGCTTTTATAATATTCTTCGGTTTCGTATAGCATTTTGCTAAGGCTGACCAACGTGCTGTCGAACAATTCTTTATTTTGTTTTAAGATGATGACCGGGTAATAGGCTTTGGCTATTTCCTCTTTAATATCGATTTCACTTTTTTCAAGGTTCGATTCAACAAGTCCCACATATGCCTGCGATGCCATCAATCCGACAATGTACTGCCCGCTGAATATCAACTGGTTCAAACTTGCATTCCAGGAGGCATTGTGGGGTAACCCGAATTTAAATTCCAGGTTTCCGCCTCCTCCGGTTGAGTCGCCAAACATGGGGAAATCTCCAGCCGGGATGATGGTTGTGGGTAGTTCAATATAATAGTTATAATTGGCGCCGGCACTGATTTGGGGCAATCCGATTGCAAGGTTTTCCTTTACCTTTTTTTCTGCTATTTCCACATCGGTAATAGCATTCCGGATGTTGTAATTATTTTCCAGGGCAAATGCCTGCGCTTCTTCCAATGTAAATTTCCTGGTTTCTTGTGCAATGCCCTCTGCGAAAAATACTGAAATCCAAAAAATTCCTATCCAAATAGCAATACTTTTTTTCTTCATATTAAGTATGAATATTGAAGTTAAGTTTTTCCTTTTGTTTTTCAAAATATTTAATTCCATTCTCGTTTGAAATGCCGCGGATATGGTTTTCAAACATTACCTCGAATACCTTTTCATATGAAAAATCTTCCAGTTGATCTCGTTCGAAGTTGTGGAAGTCTTCAATTTTTTGAAAATATAAATGAGCAATAATATCTTTATTCAAATCCTGACGGTACAGTCCTTCATTTATTCCTTTTTCCAGGTTGGTTTTTATAGCACTGATAATAAGTATTTTTTTTGCAGACAGGTAATCCTCAAAAACCTGTGGATAAAATTTTCTGAGTTCAAATGTAATCATTGGATTGATCCGGATGTGACGGATGCTTGATACTTTGCTCATTTCGAGCAGAACATCAATGGCATTCATCTCCAGCTTTTCCAGTTCGGAAATTCTTTGCTGGATTCTATCTTTAACGTATTCTGTAATTTTTTTGAGGAGATCCGCCTTGTTATCGACGAACCTGTACATGGTTTTTTTCGAAATGCCCATTTTGCGGCAAATATCGTCCATTGAAATATTGCGTATTCCGTTCTCGATGAAGATTTTATAAGCCCCTTCAATAACAGACTGGTATTTGTCAGTATCAATTTCCA
>JAFGBL010000094.1 GCA_016933115.1 Bacteroidales bacterium
ATAATAAATGGCAGGATAACCTTTACAAATACATGAGTGGTATTATTGATCAACAAGGACATAAGCTGTATGTGATAAACGGCATGAGTGTGAATTCCCTAAGGGAAACCAGGCCAATGTTAACCTGATTTGCTATTGATTTATATGCCCTACGGGCAAATGAAACGAATTTTTTAACAGCATTAAATCAGTGAGACTGTTATTTCAGAAACGATAGTGAACTGAAATAACAAAGTCGAACTCCTTCCTACCGAAACTGGTGGTGCAGGCAGGGATTCCGATAACGCAATGTGTCGGGATCTCAGGGTCATACCTGCCAGCCGGCAGGCTGGTTCCCCACTACTTGCAGCGATTAGGGGTAATCAACCAATCCTTATAAATACCTCGTGGCTCTGCCATGAGGATATTTATTTCAAACAAAATTATCCCAGCACATCAAGATATAATATAGCCTGATGGTCTTCATCGAAGAGCATCTCTTTTTTTATGCCTAATTTTGTGCCCTGCAAATGAAACAAAAAGTCATCATCGGCCTTTCGGGTGGCGTCGATTCCAGCGTGGCCGCCTACGTGCTTCTAAAACAGGGTTACGAAGTGGAAGCATTGTTCATGATCAACTGGAAGGACAGTTCTGTAACCCTTTCCGGCGATTGTTCATGGGAGGAAGACATCCTCATTGCCCGGTTGGTGGCCAAAAAACTTGGGATTAAACTGCATGTGGTAGATAGCAGCAAGGAATATATGGAAAAGGTAGCAGACTACATGTTCACTGAATACGAACATGGAATGACACCCAACCCGGATGTACTCTGCAACCGTGAGATCAAATTCGATGTTTTCATGGATAAAGCCAGGGAAATCGGTGCTGATTATTTTGCAACGGGGCACTACTGCCGTAAAGAGATTATTGAAAAGGACGGAAAACAAATCTATCGATTACTTTCCGGAACCGACCCCAATAAGGACCAGAGTTATTTCCTTTGCCAGCTTTCGCAGGAGCAATTGAAGGATGCTTTGTTCCCCATCGGGCATTTGATCAAACCCGAAGTTCGCCGACTGGCAAAGGAATTGGACATGGCATCTGCCGATAAAAAGGATTCACAGGGGATCTGTTTCGTGGGAAAGGTCGACCTGCCCACTTTCCTGCAGCAAAAGCTAAAACCTAAAAAAGGTGATATCATTGAAATTCCTGCCAATGTAGTTGAAGATAAAAAAGACCTGATCGGTCCGAATTTAAATATCGAAGATAATCTTGACATTTTATGCACTGACCGGGAATATTCACCCGAAAATGGTAAATTGGCAGGAACCCATAACGGGGCTCATTATTTTACCATCGGCCAGCGCAAGGGTTTGGATGTGGGCGGCACCCCCGAACCATTGTTCGTAATCAAAACGGACATCGAAAAGAATATCATTTATGTCGGGCAGGGAAAGAACCATCCGGGTTTGTTCAGAAAGGGACTGTTTGTCCGAACTAATGATGTCCACTGGATCAGGCCTGATCTGGCTTTAAAAACCGGCGAGGACAATAAATATCATGTTCGTATCAGGTACAGGCAGGAGTTGCAGGGCGCAACCATTTACTGTCGCAACACAGGACTTTTTATTGTTTTCGATCAACTCCAGCGGGGAATTACCTCGGGGCAATTTGCCGCCTGGTATCAGGGAGATGAATTATTGGGTTCAGGAATTATTTCTTAAGAAACAGCCATCAATCATCAAATCCCGGCCTTTTAAATGCCCTGGCATCGGGGAATTCAGCCTCAATCTGTTTCCTCAGTTTCTCCAGGAAAACAAGCATGTCAAGTATCTGGTTTTCCTCGTCAGGAAGTTGCTTTAGCATTGAACCCCAGGCTGAAATTGAGCGGTCGATGCCAATGAGTGAGACCTTGGCCGAACCATCCGAATCCCTGGGAAACTCTCCATCCAGGTTCCAGCCTTCCACCTCATCCATATACCTTCCCGAAAATGCCCTGGATAATTTCACACCGATCTGCATAAAATACCACTTGATAATGTCCACAGCCTCCTGAATGGATTCCAAATCTTTTACCGGGTCTTTATTGATCAGCTCAATCACCATTTTTTTTTGCAACTCATCGGCTTTCAATGTAAAGATCCCTTTACTCCCCTTGAACCAGTCGTCCACCATATGCATATATTGCGTCGCTTTTTTGGTAAGCGGATGGTTGCGGGCTGCATCGTGCCGGTCTTCAAGCATTTTATTCAGTTCCGTGTCTTCGGGGATGGCATTGAGGTCGAT
Organism: Bacteroidales bacterium; assembly: GCA_016933115.1. GTDB lineage: Bacteria > Bacteroidota > Bacteroidia > Bacteroidales > JAADJA01 > JAADJA01. The sequence continues at coordinate 2,266 of JAFGBL010000094.1, forward strand.
ACTGAGCCGATTGGCATCGTCGTACAACATTTCCAGGGTCAGCCTGAAATTTTCTCCAATTCTATCCCAAAACTCTTTATTCTCAATGTCATTGGCTTTGAGATCGTTCTTCAGCGGATCTTCCTGTTCCATGGCGAACGTCAGGCATCTGGAGGTGAACGGACAACGCTTGCACCACCCGTCGCAATAGTTATAAATTCCCGCTATTTGGTTGGGATTTCGTGCCATTTTCTTCATCCGCCTTTTATCCATATTTAGTGTTTTTCATCAATATTCAAAAATACAATTAACCGCTCATTTCAGAGCGGATAAACATTTTTTTAACAGATTTTTAAAAATATTTCGCAAAGGCATTGATGTGAAGCAAATATTATTTTTAAATTAGCCCGTTGAAGTTAAAATTATTCAAGAGGTTCAACCAAGTTGTTTTAAATTAAAGAAATATGGAAAATATTGACTGGGGAAAATTGCCATTCGGTTATTTCAAAACGGATTACAACGTCAGGTGTTATAACAAAAACGGAAAATGGGGAGAAATAGAGATCTCATCTTCCGAGTATATTAACCTTCACATTGCAGCCACCTGCCTGCACTATGGTCAGGAATGTTTCGAAGGGATGAAGGTTTTCCGTGGCAAAGACGGAAAGATCAGGGTATTCCGGTGGGAAGAGAATGCCAAACGTATGCAGCGTTCCTGTGAAGGGATCATGATGGCACAACCGCCACTGGAACTCTTCAGGGAAATGATGATCAAGGTGATCAAACTGAATGAAAAGTATATTCCTCCTCCGGGATTGGGAGCTGCACTATATCTTCGTCCCCTTACCATTGGGTCGGGTCCGCAGGTGGGTGTAAAACCTGCTGAAGAGTATATGTTCATGATTTTTGCCGGACCTGTCGGGCCTTATTTCAAGGAGGGTTTTAACCCTGTGAATGTACAGATCGTGAGGGATTACGACCGGACAGCGCCCCATGGCACCGGCCACATCAAGGTGGGAGGAAACTATGCCGCCAGCCTGAAACCGGCCGACCGGGCCAAGAAGGAGGGTTTCTCAACCGTATTGTTTGTCGATTCGAAAGAGAACAAATACCTGGATGAGGCTGGCCCGGCCAACTTCTTCGGGATCAAAGGGAATATATATGTCACCCCCGATTCAAAAACCATCCTCCCTTCCATCACCAACATGAGTTTGAGGGAACTTGCCAAAGACATGGGCATGAAAGTGGAAATGCGGGCGGTACCGGTAGAAGAACTGGAAGAATTCGACGAAGCAGGCGCCTGCGGAACGGCAGCGGTGATCTCACCCATCAAACGGATCGTTGACCGGGAAACCGGCAAGGAATACACTTATTGCTGCAATGGGGAAGCAGGGCCCATCTCCACCAGGCTTTTCAAAACACTGAAAGGGATTCAGGAAGGGGAGATCGAAGATAAGTTCGGCTGGAATATGATCATTGAATAATAAAAAACCACATAAATTGGAAGCGGGCTGTCGGTGACGGCCCGTTTTTTCTTGCTTGAAAAATGGAGAAACTTACATCACGAGCAATAAGCCGGCGCTAACGAGGGCGGGACTGAACACCCACAACAGTTTTGGGGACTTTGTCATGCTGAACGGAGTGAAGCATCTGTACCGTTTCAAATAAAGGGAAACAAACTTCAAACGGGGAACATGGAGCAGAGAAGGAACTATTCAGTCATTTTTTATTAATGAATGTGAGATTCTTCGCTATCGCTCAGAAAGACAGTAATAAAAGAGAAGGAGAACTACACCCGATACATGTTTTTGTCATGCTGAACGGAGTGAAGCATCTGTACCGTTTCAAATAAAGGTGACCAAACTTCAAGCGGGACGCCTGCCTTCCGGCAAGGCAGGCTTGATGTAGGGACGTTTCCGGTAGGTGCTGCCGGGTGAGGCAATAAAAAAACCGGATCATGATCCGGTTTTTTGTTCAGTTTCAGTTTAGCTTATGATTACCAAATTGCAGCACCTTCCAATTCAGCGCTTTGGTCAGGATTATTTTTCTTATTCATGTCACTTTTCGTTTTGTCATTCTGATAGGCTTCTTTATTCAGAAGCTTGCCATTTTCATCGTAAGTAAACTTCATTCTCTTATCCTCCTTTGAGCTCTTTACTACGACTTTGTAGGTAATTTCGCCCTTGGTATCAAGCTTATAGGCTTTTTCTGCCTGCCAGCCCGAATGATTTTGGGATAAGTCTTGGGTGATTGCTTGCGGTAAATCTGATACCTTTATTTCAGTTTTGTCTTGTGCATGCACTGTAAAAGTAAATGCAAAGAAAAAGGCTAAGATGCCAATTATTGTTTTCATAGTGTTAATTTTTAGCGTTGAGAAATTATTTTAACTGTTTCACAAAATTACGATCAGAATCTATTGTAATTCTGTATTTGGCACCCGTGGATAATAAATAAAATTAAAATTATCAGAAGCGAAGCCGGATTACATGCATATTGTTTTTCATCATATAGGAAATGTGCATGCCGTAGAGCTGAACGATTTTCTGAATGATGGTTAAACCGATCCCAAGGGAATTGTTGTTAATTGTATTTTTCTGATAACGGCCAAATAGCTTTTCAGGATCATAAATATCCTGTTGTCCGGTATTGCTGATGGATAGCTCCTTTTCATCAATAGTTATTATTATGATGCCTCCTTTTACATTGTGTTTAATGGCATTTCCCAGCAAGTTAGAAACCATTATTTCAGCCAGGTCGGGTTTAAGTATTAATATTGGTTTGTAATTGTAGGTTTTTTCAACCTTGATTTCCTTACGTTCAATAAGGTCCTGAAAATTATCAAGAAATTTATCGATGATGGTGGTTAAGTCAACATTTTCCTTGATCGTACCGGTATGGTCCCTGTTATCGGAAATCAGGTTCAAAGTACTGTTTAAGCGCGATAACCTTTTTGCTGCTTCCTGTATGGATCCAAGCTGCTTTAATTGATAATTGTTTAGCTTATCAGATTGAAAGATCATCTCAATCCGCGAATTAATAATGGTGACCGGAGTTTTAATTTCGTGTGTTATGTCTTCGATCAGTTCCTTAAGTTCTTTGATGTTTTTTAATATTTTATCCGACATAACCATAACAACCCTATTCAACCTGTCGAATTCATAAATCTTGGTTGGTTCCAGCCTGAGTTTAGAATCCATATTGATATTAAATGATGACAACTTATCGATATTGCTGTAAAAAGGTTTCCATAATTTTCTGGATATCCAAAAATTAAATATACCCAGAACCAGCAATAATAAGGCAAGGACAATCCAAATAATCATGATCAAGTTCAGGACAAGACGTTTCGAATCGGCCATCGACCGGTAAACATTTATGGTATAACCCCTGAAAAAACCCTGTTCGTCGCGTATACTACCTGTTTCCTTGAGGTAGAGATACCTGCCTGTAATCCCTGTAAATGGATGACTTATCGTTGTATCACGGGTAATTGTCAACTGTTTCAAAGGTTCATCACTATATGTTACCTGTATGATATGTTCGGGTGAGGTAGTGAATTCAGGAACTTCCCCATATAAAAGCAATTTATCTTCGATCAGTTGTTCTTCAAACATTAAGCTCCTGCTAATCTGTTTGATAACAATATAATTCGCAATTTGATACAATAATACACCTCCGAAGGTAAAAACAATCAATGAGAAACCGACATAATAAATTATGGTTTTATTTAGGAGTTTCATACAGTTCAAATTTATAACCGATGCCATAAATTGTTTTGATGTAGTCATTACCACCCTTTTCCTTTATTTTCCTGCGAAGATTTTTTATATGATTATAGACGAAATCAAATGAATCGACCAGGTCGTAGTTGTCACCCCATACATGTGTGGCAATTGATTCTTTGGAAAGCACCCTGTTACGGTTCGACAAAAGGTAAAGAATCAGATCAAATTCCTTTCGTGTCAGGAAAAGCAGCTCATCATTCACTTTAACGGTATATTTCACCGGGTTGATCTTAAGCTCGTTCAATAACAAATCACTGGAACCATTAAAGTTCATCCTTCTGAATAAAGATGTTATCCTGGCCGAAAGTTCTGTAAAATTGAAAGGTTTGGGTAAGTAATCGTCGGCTCCTGTCAGAAGGCCGTAAACTCTGTCATTTATTTCATTTTTGGCTGAGAGGATGATTACGCCTGTATTGACATTTTTCTTTTTCAATTCTTTCAGTACTTCTATTCCATTACCATCCTCCAGCTTAATATCAAGAAGCAATATGTCATAATCATAGAGGTCAATCCTTGATGTTGCTTCCATTACACCCGTAACATGCTCGCAGATATTTTCAGCATCCATCAGGAATGCTTTCAGTGAGCGGGCCAACTCTTGATCATCTTCAACAAGTAATATTTTCATACGTGAATTAATAAATGGCCTAAATAAATAAAAACGAATTCATATATCAGTTAGTTCAAAGAGCCGGTGAATATTCATATTCAGTCGCACCCGAGTTGTTTTGGCTCCTTGTACGAAACTGAAACTGACGCCTCAGTAAGGGGTCATGAGCCAAAACATGCTTAACAAACTTTTGATTTGAGAATTCGTTTTCACGGAAAAAAATAGCCTCCTCGATTGCAAACGAGAACGAGAAAAGGGAAACAAACTTCAAGTAAGACACTTGAAGCGGGAGAGCGGGGATTATTTCTCGTGCAGGCCGCACTCTTTGTGCTCGGGTTGTTCCCACCACCAGCGTCCGGCGCGTAAGTCTTCACCCGGCTGGATAGCCCGGGTACAAGGCAGGCAACCGATGCTCGGAAATCCCTGGTCATGCAGCTTGTTGTATGGAATTTTATATTTTTTAATGTAATCCCACACCTCATTTTCTGTCCAGTTGATAAGGGGATTAATCTTGATCAGGCCCCGGTTATTTTTGTCGATCTCCACCATGGTGTCATTGTTCCGGGTGACAGATTGCTCACGTCTCAGGCCGGTGATCCAGGCATCTGATCCTTCCAGTGCCCTGCGTAACGGTTCAATTTTACGGATATGGCAACACAACTTCCGGTTTTCGATGCTTTCATAAAACAGGTTCACCCCTTTTTCCTTTACCATGTTCTCCACATGTTTTGCCTCCGGGAAATAAACATCCATTTTGATTTTGTACCTGTGGTTGGTGCGGTCGATCAGGTCGTAGGTTTCGGGGAACAACCTTCCGGTATCGAGGGTAAAAATCTTTGTTTCCGGATCGATCTGAACGATCATGTGGGTCAGTACCTGGTCCTCGGCACCCAGGCTGGAGGCAAGGGCGATCCTGCCTTTATATTCCTTCAGGAAAAATTCCAGCGCTTGTATGGCCGACTTATTCCCGAACTTTTCATTGTATTCCTTTACAAGTTTTTCATTCATGCCGGGGCAAAATTAGTTTAAAAATTCATTCAGTCTGAAGGTTTTGTCTGCACGAACGCCCTTGCCGGTATGCACCACATTCACACATTCCGTATCATAATCATGTTCGAACACCAGGTAATATCCCTTGTAGGCGGCTTCATTCAGAAATTGCTCTTTCTCCTGCAAAGCCACCAGCGGCTGGATATCAACACTGGCCAAAAAAGGGACAGGAATATGGGCTGCAGATGGAATAAAATCGGCCATAAATACGACGGTTTTATTATCCAGGCGAAACAATGGAACAATCATACCCTGAGTATGACCGTTCATGAACCTAAAATCAATACCTGGAAGAAATTCCCCCTCTGATTCAATCAGATTAAGTTTTCCTGCTTCTTCAATTGGTTGAAAATTAATCTTGAAAAACGATCCGATCTCCCTCTTGTTTGGATGATTAGCCCATTCCCACTGCCCGGAAGTACAGTGATGGGTGGCATTTTTGAAGAGCAGTTCAGGCTCGCCTTTTTCATTCAAATTCACCGCTCCGCCGCAATGGTCGTCGTGCAGATGGGTAAAAACCACATCGGTGACATCATCGAAAGAAAAGCCGGACTTTTTGAAATTTGATTGCAACGAATCGTGTCCGAACAGGAATCGATAACCGTAGTATTTTTTACTCTGTTTGTTGCCCATCCCGGTGTCGAACAAAATCAGGCGGTCGTGATGTTTGACCAGCAAACACCTGGAAGTGATCTTCACCATGTTGTTATCATCGGGTTCCACCAGCTTACGCCATATGGTTTGGGGCACCACGCCGAAAGCCACGCCTCCGTCCATTTTCCAGTTTTCCGCTATTAAGGGATATATTTCCATTTCTATCTGATTTTCGGGTCAAAATTATAAATTTTGTTCAACCCGGATTTAACGCATCCAATTGGGCTATATTCTATTTTGATGGGTAGGTCCAGAAGCGATATTTTAATTCAGCCCAATAGCAACGACTGTCAACATTTCATTTTGATGTGCCGGTCATTAAATCAGTGAGATTGATATTTCAGAAACGATAGCGAATTGTTATAACAAAGTCGAAATATTCCGATAACACAGTGTATCGGGATCTCTGGATCATATTTCCCCCTGCTTGCAGCGATTAAAATAATGTACCATTCCTAATAAATAACCCTATGGCTCTGCTACGGGGTTATTTACTTTAATGAGAAATATTTATTAAAATTTGTTGAACCCCTCTGGGGTCCCTTGGCGTTTTTTTCCAATACCCATGGGTTTCACCTA
>JAFGBL010000095.1 GCA_016933115.1 Bacteroidales bacterium
AACCAATAAAATGCAAGTAAATCTCATCATAATTAAAGCTTTCTGTAAGTTAAGGTAAAGACTTTTTGAAACATTGAATGGTTGCATAAAATTAAAGATTTGCTTTTAAAATTATTCTATTAATATATCGTTTCGTATATTATTAGTAAATTTGCATTACAAAATTTTAGAGAAATGATAACAGCTATCTTATTAGGAATCATCGGACCGTGGCAAATTGTCCTCATCGTCCTTGTAGTACTTTTGCTCTTTGGCGGTAAAAAAATCCCCGAACTGATGCGCGGCCTGGGAAAAGGTGTAAGGGAATTCAAGGATGGGATCAATCCGGATAGTGACAAAAAACCGGATAACGATGCTGTTCAGAAAAAAGAAGAAAACAAGTCCTGAAATCAACTCGGTTCGATGAATTGAAATGATTATTTCCTTCCGGTTACAGGTATCTTTTTATTGTCCCTGAAAATTAAATCTCTATTTAGCGCGTTATTTTGTTTTAATTTTGCAACGAAATCGCATTGCAAGCGTAAGATTTTTAAATTTGAAACTCGAAATATCTATGCCTGGTGAAAGTATCGCAGCACTCTTGATCTTACTGATCAATCTCCCTTTCCTTACTTTTGCATCAAATCCTGATTCGACTTCTTCAAGTATTATTGGCACTTCCGATACCTTGAATTTTGATCAGCTTTATGGTGATGAAAAAGAAAGTGCAGCTATCATGGATAATCTGGACAGCCTGGTCTCGCTCAATTTTTTTACCAATACAACCTTTACTACCGATACGACTGAATTGAATATATATCAATTCGCCCCTAATGCCGTTCCTAAATATTCAGATTCGATTATACAAGCCAGGATTGAAGAATTAAACAAAACTTCTTTAGTTGAACTAACTTTCAATAAACAGGTTAAAAGTTACATAGATGTTTATACGGTCAATAAAAGAGAGCTTGCTTCAAGGGTTCTCGGATTGGCACAGGTCTATTTCCCCCTGTTCGAAGAGCAACTGGATAAATACAATATGCCGCTTGAGCTTAAGTACCTGGCTGTAGTTGAATCTGCTTTGAACCCAACGGCCAATTCAAGGGTAGGTGCCAAGGGATTGTGGCAGTTCATGTACGGAACCGGTAAGCATTACGGGTTGTATGTCAACTCACTGGTCGATGACCGGTTCGATCCCTATAAAGCCACAGATGCAGCCTGCCGCCACCTGAAAGACCTCTACAATATTTACGGTAACTGGTCTCTGGCAATGGCAGCATACAATTCGGGTGCGGGAAATGTAAACAAGGCCATTCGCAGGGCCGGTGGTGTAAAGAGTTACTGGGCCGTCTGGCCTTACCTGCCGAGGGAAACAAGGGGTTATGTTCCGGCTTTTATTGCCGTGATGTACATGATGAATTATCCGGCGGAGCACAATCTTTACCCGGTCCACCCGGGAGTACTTGCCGAAGAAATAGATTCTGTGACGGTAAATGATGTTTTGTCATTTGATCAGATTTCGGAATACCTGGAAATTTCTCCCGATGTGATTAAATTTTTAAACCCTACATATAAAATGGGCATTATTCCATCGACGGAAAAGAAAAAATATTTCCTGCGCCTGCCGAGGGAAGATGTCGCCCGCTTCATCGACGGCGAGATGGAGCTTTATGCCTTTAAAACCGAAAAGGGAATCGAAAAGGAGAAATTATTGACCGAAATTAAGAAGGCCCAGGAAAGAAACATACATGTGGTCAGAAGCGGGGAGAACCTGGGTTTGATCGCTCAGCGGTACCATTGTTCGGTTTCGAGCCTGAAAAACTGGAACAACCTGAGGAGCAATACAATTTATCCGGGGCAAAAACTTGTTGTTTATGCGCCTGGTCAATCATCCGCCGTTTCAACAGAACCAACGACAAAAACAACCAATATTAGTGAAAAGGATAAGGATTACCATATCGTGAAATCGGGTGAGAATTTGGGTTTGATAGCATCCAAATACAATTGTACGGTTTCAGATTTAAAATCCTGGAATAATTTGGATGGCAACACCATTCAGCCCAACCAGAAGTTGACCGTTTATCCTCCCAAAGAACCGGTGAAAGAAACGACCATAGCAAAGGTAGATGGCAATAAGGACAAGACGCATTACGTTTACCATACGGTTCGCAAAGGCGATACCTTGTGGGATATTGCCAAATTATACGAAGGGGTTTCTGTTGAACAGATCAAACAACTCAATAATATCAGTAACTCAAAACGACTCAAGCCCGGACAGAAACTGAAGGTTGCGACAAAAGGATAAAAAGGATTTTTCAGAAATAATTTTAAATTTATTAACCAGCCTGTGCGGGCTGGAAAGAAAAATTAACCTGCCTTATGAAAAATAGATTCAATGTCATCCTTGTTTTAACTATTCCCCTCTTGATTTGGTCATGCAACAGCAGCAACGACACCGGAATGCCCCGTTCATCAGGTAAAACAGCAGAAATGGTTGTGGTAACCAACAACGAAACCAAGTGGGAAGGCATGATCGGCGATTCAATACGTGCATTTTTTGGACAGGATTATGAAGTTTTGCCTCAATCTGAACCCTTGTTTGAGATGGCCAATATGCAAATCGCCAAATTTAACGAAACTAAAATGCTGAAAGCCCATCACAATATTTTTATTGTCGATATCAATCCAAAAGTAAAGAAAGCATCCATTGAAGCTAAAAAGGATGTATGGGCAAGTCCGCAAAGTTTAGTAAAAATTGAAGCCCCGGATGACCCGTCATTTATTAATTTTTTTGAGGAGAAGAAAGATGTCATTTTGAATATTTTCATGGAATCGGAATATGAACGGCTCATTAAAACTTTTAAGGCTTTTCGTGACCGTGATGTTCAAAAAAGCATCGAAGGAAATTTCGGGTTTACAATGCAAATTCCGAGTGGGTTTTATATTGCCAAACAATTGGCCGATTTTTCCTGGATCAGAAAAGAAACCCAAAACAACAGCCAGGGATTGATAGTTTATACCTACGATTTTGTTGACACCCTGGCTTTCGACCAGGCCAGGATCATCTCTTTCAGGAACAATATTACCCAGGAATACATACCGGGACCTTCTGAGGGTTCTTACATGACGGTTGCGGATGAGTTCAGCCCGGTAATTTCAAAACGGATTGATTTCAATGGGAGGTTTGCCGTAAAAACCATGGGCCTTTGGAGGCTGGAAGGTGATTTCATGGGCGGGCCCTTCGTTAATTACACTTTTGTTGATGAAAAGCGAAACAAAGTGATAACCATCGACGGATATGTGTATGCACCCAATGCGCCCAAGCGAGATCTACTCATTCAGATGGATGCAATAATACACTCCTTGAAGTTTGTAAATTAAATACTTACAGATTTTTTAACAAAATTTCCCAAAAATTTCTTGACAACCGCATTTTCATGTATTACTTTTGTCCGGTTGGTTTAACTAAATAGTTAAACTTATTAATTAAACCAAATAATTAATCGAATAGACATCATGACTAAGGATGATCTAAATACGGAACAAAAAATACTGGAAGCAGCAAAATCGGTTTTTATTGTCAAAGGACTGGAAGGTGCCCGTATGCAGGAAATAGCTGACGAGGCTGGTATCAACAAGGCCCTGTTGCATTATTATTACCGGACCAAGGACAAGCTGTTTGAGGCTGTTTTCAGGGAAGCCTTTTATAAACTCGTGCCCAATATCGTTGAGTTATTAAAAACTGATATGCCATTATTTGACAAGATCAGGCATTTTGTAAAAACCTATATTGATATTTTTTTCGAAAACCCCTTTATTCCCGGGTTTGTGCTGCATGAACTCAGCCGAAACCCGCAGCGCATCGTCAACCTGATCAGCAATATCGGCATCGAACCAAAAGTTTTCGCCGACCAGATCAATGAAGAAGTCAGGTTGGGGAAGATAAAACCCATTGATCCTTATCAATTGATCGTGAACATGCTTGCCATGTGTATTTTCCCTTTTGCTGCAACACCTATAATTAAAAATATCATTTTTAAAAGCGATGAGAAATCATTCCACCAATTTATGCTTGAAAGGAAAGATGAAGTTCCTGAATTCATTATAAATTCAATAAAAAATGAATAAAATCAAATATATCTTTTTCGGAATGCTTTGGGCAATAAATTTGCTTGCTCAGGATACCATTACGCTGAACCTGTGCCATGAACTGGCCATTACCAATTACCCGCTCACCAGGCAGCAAAACCTCCTGACCGATGCCAACGGTCTTTCGGTAATGGCTCTGAATAAAAATTACCTTCCGCAGATGATTCTGAATGGACAGGCCAGTTATCAGTCCGACGTAACCAAGGTACCGATCCAGGATATCCCGGTCTTCGGAATAGAGCCTTTATCCAAGGATTGGTATAAAATTGTGTTGGATGTCAACCAGGTGATTTATGACGGAAGTATCACCAACCGGCAAAAAGACTTGCAGGAAACTGAACTTGAAATTAGCAGGCAGGAACTGGAGGTTGAACTTTACAATTTGAAGGAAAGGATCAATAAAATATATTTTTCAATTTTATTGCTGAAGGAAAACAGACGAATCCTGCAATTGCATGAAAGTACTTTAAAATCGAAGCTGAAAACCGTTGAATCGGGTGTTGAAAATGGGACTGTCCTCGAATCAAATGCTGATATTTTGAAGGCCGAGATCATCAAAATTGAGCAATCCTTAGCTGAATTGGACATCAGCAGGAAAACAGCCATTTCCATTTTAAATGTATTTACCGGTTTGGAATTAAATGGAAATACCAATTTTTTAGTCCCCGAGATCACTATCGATATTGAAACCTATGTTAACAACCGGCCGGAATATTCTCTTTTCTCGTTACAGCAAAATAAACTGGAAGCATCAAAAAAATTGATTAATTCCAGGAATTTACCGCAATTAATGGCCTTCGGACAGGCCGGTTATGGAAGGCCCGGATATGATATGCTCAAAAATCAATTTGACGATTTTTATATGATCGGTGCCAGGCTTCGATGGAATTTCTGGGATTGGAATAAAAGCCACAAGGAGAAAGAAGTTCTTGACATTAAGAAGCAGATCATTGAAACACGGAAGGAAACTTTTGACAAAAATATCAGGATAGATTTGGAAAATAAACGGGCTGAAATTCGTAAAACCGAAGAGATGATCTCCCGCGACCGGCAAATCATCGAATTGCGCGAAAAAATTTCTAAATCCGCATCTTCACAGTTGGACAACAATGTAATTACATCTACCGAATATTTAACGGAATTGAACGAGGAGTCAAAGGCCAGGTTCGATATGGAGGCTCAAAAAATACTG
>JAFGBL010000096.1 GCA_016933115.1 Bacteroidales bacterium
AAAGCGGCCCCAATTCCGGAAAAACAAATCAACGACCTGAAAACATTCATGAAATTCTACAACGATCAGGTTGATGTTACGCGCGAGAGTCTGTCGAAAGGCGAAAAAGTAATCGTAGTTACCGGCCCATTGAAGGGCGTTACCGGCGAAATCACCGACTTCCGGGGAAAAAATCGGATAGCCCTGCGATTTGAAAACCTGGGATATTGTGTCTTGACAGATATCGCCCTGGAAGATGTAGAAATTTATAAACCGGATTTGATCCCCTCGCACCGGAAACTGGCTAATATGCTGACAGACTATTAATTCTACTTTGACAGATTAAAATTGGAGTTTGATTTTTCTCCTGATTTACCCCTGTCCGGCAGTTGCCGGATGTCAGGAGAAAAATCTGGCCGTTCCCTTTAGGGACTGAATATAGTACAAAATAAATATCTTATCTAATACCCCTATTCCAAGGAATTGGACAATCCAAAAATTACTCACACAAAATAAACGACTATGAAAGTACTAATATTAGCAGGCGGTCTTGGTACCAGAATTTCGGAAGAAACATCAGTCAGACCAAAACCAATGGTTGAAATAGGGGATCATCCTATTCTTTGGCACATAATGAAAATCTATTCTCATTATGGATTTAATGATTTCGTCGTCTTGTGTGGCTATAAAGGGTACATCATAAAGGAATATTTTACAAACTACTTGCGAAATCGATCAGATATGACTATCGATATCGCCAATAATGAAATTACCTACCTCAATAACCATGCTGAACCGTGGAAAATTACCCTGATCGATACCGGACAAGATTCACTGACCGGAGGTCGAATCAAACGAGCAAAAGACTATGTTGGAAATGAAACATTTTTACTGACCTATGGTGATGGAGTTTCTGACGTTAATATCAATGAGCTGATCAATTTTCACAAACAACAGGATGCCTATGTTACATTAACAGCTGTAAAACCTCCGGGTCGCTTTGGAGCATTTAGCATGGAGCCACAGACGAATAAAATTGCAAACTTTAGAGAAAAACCTAAAGGGGATGGTAATGATATCGCTTGGATAAACGGAGGATTTTTTGTTGTAGAACCGGAAGCCTTTGATTTTATTGACGGGGATCATGTATCGTGGGAATTGGATCCTTTGACAAACATTGCGGCTAACGGAAAACTTGCTGCTTACAGACACCTTGGATTCTGGCAGTCCATGGATACGCTCAGAGACAAACATGTACTTGAAGAACACTGGGCGACAGGAAATGCCCCGTGGAAAATATGGGAGTAAATCAATAAAAAGCTGATCAACCTTTAAATATGTTAATATGAAAATATTGGTTATTGGAAACATGGGCTATGTTGGCCCCGGAACAATAAGTCAACTAAGAGCAACCTACCCCGATTCAGAACTGATCGGTTTTGATATTGGCTATTTTGCTAACCGTCTGACTAATACAGAATTTCTGCCCGAAGTAAAATTGAACAATCAAATCATTGGGGATGTCCGTCATTTTCCGTCCGAAATTCTGAAAGGAGTTGATGCCGTGGTGTATCTTGCTGCTATTTCCAACGATCCGATGGGGGCAAAATATGAGGATGTCACCCTGGAGGTAAATTATCGTTCCTGTATCCGGATTGCGAATCTGGCGCGCGAAGCCGGCGTAAAATCATTTACTTTTGCATCCAGTTGCAGCATGTATGGTGCAGCCGACCAATATGCGAAGAAAGAAACCGACACGCTCAACCCACTTACTGCATACGCCCGTTCAAAAGTTTTTGCTGAAAAGGAATTGGAACCATTGGCCACCGACACGTTTACAGTTACCTGTCTTCGTTTTGCCACCGCATGTGGAATGAGCAACCGGTTAAGGTTAGATCTTGTGCTGAATGACTTTGTAGCCGGAGCTGTTGTTTCCAAAGAAATTAACATTTTAAGTGATGGAACCCCTTGGAGACCATTAATTAATGTTCTGGATATGGCACGTGCTATTGAGTGGGCCATCAGCCGTGAACAATCAAACGGTGGTAAATTTTTAGCAGTTAATGCCGGAAGTAACAGATGGAATTATCAGGTAAAAGAACTTGCCGAAGCCGTTGGGCAAATCGTCCCTGGCTGTAAAGTTACCGTAAACCAGGACGCACCACCCGACAAAAGGTCCTATAAAGTCAACTTTGACCTGTTCGAAAAACTGGCCCCCAACCACCAGCCAATACATGATTTGCATTCAACCATCAAAGAACTGTACAGATCATTATCCGAAATCGGGTTGAAGGATCCAAAGTTCAGGGAGTCAAAATATATGCGTTTAAAAGTTCTGGCAGGACTTCAAGAAAATGGTTTTTTGAGTTATAATCTTTCCTGGGCTTGGTAAAATAACTCTCTCAGGTTGATTGATTTTATGAAGACTTTGTTTTCTGACAGAACGATGCCATCAAGCAAGCTTTCTCTTTTTTTCAGGGGATGATCACTCACAATCAGATGAAAAAACTTGAAAAAGACACTTACGAGGTTTTCACAAATACGTCGCTAAAAGATTATTCCGAATTGGGTCAATTACCTGGTTATTTTACACAAAAAAAAGACGCCGACTTCCTGTTAGCTCATGAACTACTGATAGATAAATATTTTATTTGCGGGTAAAATGTTTGCAAGATTATTTGACTATCAGAAAGGGCTCAAGCAATGCGTATTTACATTCAGACCCTCAACCGATGCAAATTATAGGATTGATACCCGCAGCCGGACAAGCTCACCGAATTACTCCGCTGCCTTGCAGCAAAGAGTTATATCCGGTAGCCATCAGAAGAAATGACCAAGACCAGAGCTTGAGAACTAAGGTAGTCAGCCATTTCTTATTGGAAAAGATGAAACTGGCCAATGTTCACAATGCATTTATCATCATCAGAAAAGGGAAATGGGATATACCGGCATATTACCTGGATGGAAAAATTGCGGACATGCACCTTGCTTACCTGCTGATGGATTTACCTTATGGTGTTCCCTTTAGCATTGATCAGGCCTTCCCGTTTATCCTTCATGCCAATGTGGTTTTTGGATTCCCGGACATTATCTTTCAACCGGATGACGCCTTTCAAAAACTGATTGAAAGACAATCAGAAACATTCGCAGACATCATACTCGGGGTATTCCCGGCAGCTGATTCCCAGTTTGCCGACAGGATTGAGGTAGCTCCCAATGCGAACGTGAAAACAATCCACAAAAAAACACTTAAATCCCATTTAAAGCACACGTGGTTAATTGCATACTGGACGCCAAAATTCACGCAATTTATGCACGATCATCTTCAGGATATCAAGAATGGTTTTCCCCGGTCGGACACCGGCCATGCAGAAAAACCACTTATCCCCGAATTATCCATTGGGGAAGTGATCCAGGCAGCCATAAATCACAGCCTGAATGTTCAAAGTGTTCATTTCCTAAACGGGAAATGGTTGGATATCGGAATACCGGAGAACTTATCAAAAATCCATCGTCCCGATTTTTTTTGAACAATTTCTAAGTTATAATCGGACATAAATCAGTTTGCATCTTAGTTCAGCGGTTCAGCGCTGAACCCAAACCAAAAAAAAGAACACGAATCTTCGCTTGGTCAAAAACCAGTTAAATAATCACTCAAGCGAACCCAATCAATCAGCTCTCTGATTGACAGGATTCTACAGATATTTTGTTGAACTTAAATTTTAATCCCTCATGAAATGTCGTCATTGTCAAACCAAACTCGAGAACATATTTCTTGACTTGGTCAACTGTCCGCCTTCTAATGCGATGCTAACAGAAAATCAGTTAAATGAACCCGAAGTGTATTTACCTTTAAAAGTTTCAGTTTGCAAAAAATGCAGGCTGGTCTCCGTAACGGCAATTACAGATGCATCCTTAATTTTTAACGACAACTACACCTACTTTTCTTCTTATTCTAAAAGCTGGTTGGCACATGCGAAATCATATGTTGATATGATGATCAGCCGGTTTCACTTAAATGGAGGAACAAAAGTCATTGAGATCGCCTCAAACGATGGATACCTGTTACAATACTTCAAACAGCAAAATTTTGACGTACTGGGAATTGATCCTACCGCAAACACAGCTGAAGCAGCAGAACAAAAAGGGATCAAAACGATTGTCGATTTTTTTGGAAGCGAATTTGCCCAAACGCAACTTGTTGATCAGGGTATTCTCGGCAATTTAATCATTGGCAACAATGTACTGGCACATGTTCCCAATATCAACGACTTCGTTCTTGGCATGAAAAAAGCCCTTCATCCGAGTGGAATCATTACCATGGAATTTCCGCATCTTCTGAAACTGGTTGAAGAGTGCCAATTTGATACAATATACCATGAACATTATTCTTATTTATCATTTACGACCACAAAGAATATATTCGAGTCCGTTGGGCTTGAAATGTTCGATGTTGAAGAAATTCCAACACACGGAGGATCTTTGCGAATTTTTGCCAAACACAAAGAAGACTCTAGTAAAGAAATATCACCGAATGTGGACAATCTTCTGAAAAAAGAAGATTTAGCCGGAATGAACAAAGACGAATACTATCAAAACTTTGCCGATAAGGTTAACAAGATTAAGAATGATTTCCTCCGGTTTTTACTGGATGCACACCAACAAGGGAAAAAAGTTATTGGTTATGGTGCTGCGGCAAAAGGTAATACTCTTATTAATTACTGCGCCATAAAAGGGAACGATTTAATTGAATATGTTGTTGACGCTTCGCCAGCCAAACAAAACAAATACTTGCCAGGCAGTCACATCCCGGTTTGCAGTATCGAAAAAATCCAGGAAACAAAACCTGATTATATTATCATTTTACCCTGGAACCTGAAAAATGAAATTGTTAATCAACTGAGTTTTACGTCAGAATGGGGATGCAAATTTGTGACTGCTATCCCTCACTTAGAGGTATTTCAATATCACGATAATCGCATTATCGTTGATTAATTAATCTTTTCACAAAAGAATGTGAGGAAAATGGCAGAAACAGCATGTCCATGTTGTCATGGGGAAAACCTTAAAAAAATTTTCTCAATTAGAAATGCTCCGAGTCAAAGTGTGGTAACGATGAAAAGTTATCAGGATGCTATTTCAATTCCCCGGCGAGATATCTCGCTGGCACTTTGCTCGGACTGCGGTTTTATTTTTAATCGTGATTTCGATCAAACCATTGATTTTTATACCAAAGGATATGAAGACCAGCAAGGTTTTTCTGCAACTTTTTCAAATTTTTTCACAAGCATTACCCAACGCTTCATTGACAAATATGAGGTAAAAAACAAAGATATTCTTGAAATCGGTTGTGGGAAGGGAGATTTTCTGCAATTAATATGTAAGTTAGGAAATAACCGTGGCATTGGTATTGATCCGGCATATATACCGGGAAGAACTAGTCCATATACAAATCTCAAATTTTTCAAGGAATTTTACGATGAAAAACACGGAGATTTACCTAATGATGTAATTACCTGTCGTCATACGCTGGAACATATCCCAAGAACTCATGAATTACTTTCAACTATACGGAAATCTATTGGGAATAAAGAAAATGTAATTTTATTCTTCGAAGTTCCCAGTATTATCAGGATTCTTCACGTTCAGGCATTCTGGGATATTTTCTACGAACATTGTAGTTATTTCAGCCCAGGGTCACTCGCACGGCTTTTCCGAATGAACAACTTTGAAATACTGGATATGTATTTAGAGTATGACAATCAATACTTATTCATAGAAGCTCGTCCTGTGAATATTAAGTCGGAAAAAATTCATCCACTTGAGGAAAGTATTCAGGAATTGCAGAACTATGTTGATGATTTTGTTGTCAAAATCAATGACCAACTGGGGAGCTGGCGAAAAAATCTCCAGGCAATGAAAGACAAGGGACAAAAAGTA
>JAFGBL010000097.1 GCA_016933115.1 Bacteroidales bacterium
ATTCGACTGTGACCTGGGCGGCGATATTGACGATGCATTTGCACTGGCATTGCTGCTCACCAGCCAGGAGGAGTTCGAAATCCTGGGAATTACCCTCGATCATGGTTATACGCCGGGCAGAGCCGAACTTGCCTGCAAGTTGTTGTATGAAACCGGCCTGGACCACATTCCGGTTTTCGCTGGCGACCATACCCCTTCGATAGTCGGTGAACAAACCAACCTGGAAGGCGCTTCAACGCAGATGACCTGGTCAAAGGGTTTTGATAAACTGCTCCCGCAAAAGGAACATGCAGCTGATTTTATTATCAGGATGCTGAATACCTATCCGGGCGAGGTGATTTTGTTTACCGTAGGCCCGGTGGATAATATTGCCAAAGTGCTGGATAAGGACCCCGGCGTGCTGAAAAAGGCAAAACAGATTGTCTCGATGTTCGGATCCATTAAAGTGGGCTACGGCGGAAATCAACCGGAGCCCGAATGGAATGTCAGGGCCAGCATTGCTGCCGGCAAAAGACTGATGGAATCGGGGGCCAATATTCTGCTGGCACCATTGGATATTACTGATCATGTCATCATACGCGATGATTATCTTACCGCCATAGCCATGCGTAACACCCCGCTTACGGAGGCTTTAGGATCGTTGTATGCACTCTGGTATAAGCATGCCGACTGGGCGGTGGACGCTAAAATGTTTGACGGGGTGGCCATTGGTATGATCCTTTGGCCCGATATGTTTACTACACAAAGGGCTTATGTTTATGTCGATGGCAAGGGGTTTACCCGCGTCGACAATACAAAGGACCCAAACTGCACCATTGGGGTTACCATTAAGGACAAGGCTTTTATTGATAAAATGGCATATAGGATACTGCACCAGGATTTGCACCGGTAAACCGGGAAACTGTTCCTGAACCTTTGCATGCTGTGTTTAGCGCTACCATAACGCACGAAAGCGGCCAAACCCATTCATCGGTTCCGGGATTATCAGGGAAAAAAGCTGTTTATTTACCTTTTACCGTATGGTACATACAGCCTCGAGGGGACTCCTGGCATCCAGGCGCAACAAAAAAATGTGGAAATCCAATGGTTTAATCCACTTACGGGTGAATATACCGGAACCGTGAGAAGAAAACTGGGATCGTGGACCGGAATCAGTAAGCCCGCAGGTATGGACAGTCCCTTTTGCCTGGTTGTTATTCAAGTGACAGATTGAAAAAGCCAATCAACAATGATTTCTTTTTGCCAATAGCTTATTCGTAAGGGGATCTCAAGATATTGTTTTTTTCAGCATACCTTTATCCATGTGTAAATATGTTGGGCGAAATGCCGGGGAAAGCAATTATTAATCAGGATAATATACTAGCAAACAGGATATGGGCAAATTTGCCGGATAGCATCGGGATAATATGCCTTTTAATGGGGTTTTCGAACATTTTTTACCTGCACGCTCATGCAGATTGGCTGGGTCGATGGTAATATTACAATAAGGTTAAGATTGCGTGAATACATCATGAATTGTTTGTTACTATAATATAAGTTTACTAAATTAAAATGATATTTAAACTTCATGTAAATATGAAAACAAAAAAATCAGCAAAAAAAGTCAATTTATTGACTGAGCGCTTTCAATCTCTTGTAAAGAAAAGTGCAAATGCCCAATCTGACAAAACAAAACAGGAAGTAGACAATTTGCAATCGGAGATGAATGCAACCATTGCCCTGCAGAAAGAAATCACTGATACGAAAAGTCTGCTGAAAAGTAAGCAAAAAGACCTGGCGCTTGGTATTGAAAAGCTCGATAAAAACAGTAAAAAGATAAAAAAAGATCTGAAAAGCGAAATTAAAGGCACAAAGGCATTACTGAAAGAAGAAAAGCAGAAAAAAGTATCCAGGGCAAAACCTGATCCAAAAGGCAAAGGCAAATCAACTAAAGCAAGATCAGTACGCAAGGAAGGTATAGCCTGAGTTGTCGGAATATTATAACATACCAAGCTAATTTCATATTTTGAAAGTTTTTGCTTTATACAATGTAAAAGGAGGAGTGGGAAAGACCTCAGCAGCCGTTAATCTGGCCTATTTGTCTTCTACCAATCATTTCAAAACATTACTG
Organism: Bacteroidales bacterium; assembly: GCA_016933115.1. Lineage (GTDB taxonomy): Bacteria > Bacteroidota > Bacteroidia > Bacteroidales > JAADJA01 > JAADJA01. Next base: position 2,111 of record JAFGBL010000097.1, read on the forward strand.
TGGGATTTGGATTCACAGGGTGCAGGTACTTATTGTTTGTGCAGGAATAAGATTGAAGTGAAGATGAAGGATTGGATAAAAGGAGATGAAAAGGCATCGGCTTTTGTGTTCAAGACCAAGTACAAAGATCTTTTTATTTTACCATCCGATATTTCTCTCCGGCACCTGGACAGTTATCTGGCAGGTATTAACAAACCAAAGCACCGGATTTCCGATATCCTGTCGCAACTAAAGGATCAATTCAATATGGTTTTTCTGGATTGTCCACCCGGTATTTCGAAGCTTGCAGAAAACATTTTTTATGCTGCCGATTATATACTCATGCCTGCTATTCCCTCGCCGCTGTCATTTAACTCTTTTCAGTCGGTTTCCCGGTTTCTTGGCAAGAAAGGATTTAATAATCAGAAGCTGATACCTTTTTTTTCTATGGTTGATTTACGGCGAAAAATGCACAAAGACAATATTTCGGTATTAAAAAGGGATTTAAATAATATTTGCCTGAATTACATTCCTTATTTATCTGATATCGAAAAAATGAGCGAAATGCGTAAGCCGGTACCCTTATCAATGCCCCGATCCAAGGCAGCTATGGCTTATCTGAATCTTTGGGAGGAGATTATCGCCAAAACACACATTGCGTCATCTGGTGCATTGTTATAGGCCGGGTTCATCCGATCCGGTTTACTTTTTGCATTGCCTGGTGAGGCATTGATGATTACTTGTCTGTTTTGTGGCAATAATTAGCTTCCTGATAAGCGACAAATTCGCCCCTTTTTGGAAACGGTTGGATGGTAATTAGAAATACTATCTTAACGTTGCCGTTAACACACACGATTATTTTCATTTACGTATGAGTAAATCTATTAGGCCGTTGCATCGCAGGGTGACCATCAAGGATATTGCTGCAATGGCTCAGGTTTCTCATCCCACTTTTTAATAAGCCTTTTTGCACCTTGCCAGGTATGGGTAATATTTTGCTAAGGATAGAAGATACCAGCTATAGGGAAAGAATGTTTCCATGGATACCTGATTTTGATAAACCGTAGAAACATGCTGCCTGGTTATTATTCAAATGTCCATTCGTATAGTCCGCTGGAATATTCACCGGGTAACTTAACCACTAGACGCAAGGCCTTAGTTTCAACGGCATCGAACTGAACCTGATTTGATTTATCCTTTTCAATACCATAAGTTGCCGGATTAGAAACTTCTTTCCAGCTGCCATCCTTGTCAAGGTACTGGATTTTCCAGTACTCCGGAACCCTGCATCCTCCCCACGGACCGTCATCAAACCAGTATAC
>JAFGBL010000001.1 GCA_016933115.1 Bacteroidales bacterium
CAGCACTAAATGTTCTTCGTTGTTTTTTCATGTTGACAGAAATTATAAAAGTATGAATTCCTGTCCAGTTTTTTTAGACCACTACAACCCGAATCGCAAATTCAATAAGCCAATTGCCTAAATCGTTCATTGATTAACAGGATAAAAGATAAAATAATGAGGCAAGATAAAAGATAAAAGTTGAAAGATAAAAGTAATAGGTTTCGATCCGCCATTTTTTGTCTTTGTCCTTTTATCTTTTGTCTTTTTCTTAAACTTCCTCGAAATATGTATCCGGATCGACAGGATCATAAGGTTCGTTGATCCAGAACATTGTCAATAGTTCTTCATCCCCGACATTTGTAATATTGTGGGTATACCAGATCGGCATATCCACAAAAGAGGGTTTTTCTCCATCCAGAAAATATTCTATGATCTCCGAAGTACCTGTTTTTCTGAGTTGTATCCTTGCCTTTCCCTTTATCACTGCAAATCTTTCCACTTTTCGGGTATGAAAATGGTTTCCTCTGGTGATCCCGGGATTCGTTGTCGAATAGGATGATTGACCAGAAGTATTTGCCCTGATCAACTCAACAAATGAACCGCGGCTGTCTGTATTTAATTTATAGGCAAAAGGGAATTTATCATGCGGCATATAACACCTGAAGGTGGTAAAAAGGACCAGCCTGAACGGAGTATTTATATCAGGTATATTTCCTTGCTCAAAATAAATGGTTTTAAATTCTTCAAGGATTTGAAGTATTTCCGAAACCCTGACCTGGTAACGATGTGGCACCTCATATTTTAATGACCGCTCTTTACCCCGATCAAGTATCTTTTGCGTGATCTCTTCAACCAGTTCATTGATATAGATCAACTTTAATTCACCATCTACTTCAATCTTGGGTGTTTCATCATGGGTTAATTGATGGCAAAATGTGGCCACCACAGAATTATAATATGGATGACCAAAAGGGCCGAAAACATTCGGAATGACCAGTCCGGTGAACCTGGCTTTGTTTCTTTGTGCCCACGATTCAAACAGTTTCCTTCCGTCTCTTTTCGACTTCCCGTAAAGATTATCGCGTTCCTCTTGTGTGGAGGACGAAAATAAAATATGTGGTTTTGAATTTGTCTGTTCGCAGGCATCGATCACTTTTTTAACAAGTTCGATATTGGTATTGTAAATTACTTGCGGGTCTCCGTGGCGGTTCATGGCAGCCAGGTGAACCACAACATCACATGAACCTGCAAACTCCTGAAGTTGTTGTGCATTATTGAAAAAATCATCTGCAAAAGGAATCCGCTCAAAAACATCTTTCTTCAAGCCAAGGTAATTATATAAGTGTGTACCCATAAAACCGGGCTGGCCGGTAATACCCACTTTGATTTTGGTGTTATTCATTTTTTTCTTTTGCTTAAACTTATATATTCCCAAATCATTTATCAATACCTAAATCCATACGAATGAAGTCGAGTCTTAATAATAGTTCTTTGGTTTGTTCAACATCCAATTGCTCCGTATTATGTGAAGTGTATTCTTCAATTTCAGAAATTTTAGATTGCCCTTCTGAAAAATAGAGGTTATAATTCAGATCCCTGCCATCAGCCGGCACCTTATAGTAACCTCCAAGGTCAATGGCTTTAACCATTTCTTCCCTGTTGACCAGGGTTTCATATAACTTTTCACCGTGCCTTGTACCGATAATCTTGATTTCAACTTTTGAATTGTATAAATCCTTTATGGCCCGAGCCAATATGCCGATGGTTGTAGCGGGTGATTTTTGTACAAAAATATCACCAGGACTGCCATTTTCAAATGCATACAAAACCAAGTCCACCGCCTCTTCCAAAGTCATCATAAACCGGGTCATTTCAGGATCGGTAACCGTCAGATCCTTCCCATCTTTAATCTGATCGACAAACAAAGGAATGACCGATCCGCGTGAAGCCATTACATTTCCATACCTTGTACCGCTTAAAATTGTTTTACCATTGGGAACATTCCTCGAATAGGCGATCATCACCTTTTCCATCATGGCCTTTGACATGCCCATGGCATTGATCGGATAACACGCTTTGTCTGTACTCAAAACAATGACCCTGCCAACGCCGTTTTCAATGGCTGAGGCCATGACATTTTCGGCGCCCAGCACATTTGTTTTAACCGCCTCTACCGGGAAAAACTCGCATGAAGGAACTTGCTTCAAGGCTGCTGCATGAAATACATAATCCACGCCTTTCATCACATAATTCACACTATTGCGGTCACGTACATCACCAATATAAAACTTAACCTTTGGATTGTTCAGCCTTTGACGCATATCGTCCTGTTTTTTTTCATCCCGGCTGAAAATCCTGATTTCATAAAAATCCGAATCGATAAACTTATTTAATACGGCATTACCAAATGAACCGGTACCTCCGGTAATCAATAAAATCTTATTTTTAAACATAATTGAACTTATTTCTAAAATGACTGATTAGCATACCGGCAAAATAAAAGATATATACCCTGCTCTGAAGGGTCAACAAACCATCTCCCAACCCACTAATAAAAAGCTGAAGAGAAGCCAGGACAATACCTACAGCTATTGTCCATGAATAAATATCCTTTTGTCTTTTTTTGTAACGCCATCCTATTTTAAAAATGGAATATAAAATAAATAAATAACAAAATAGTCCGACAATTCCTGTTCCGTATAAAAGGTGTGCATAATCGTTGTGTAAAAATCGTGCCTGACCTCCGGCTATCTCATTGTTTAAAACATCAAATTTATTAGATGAAGTAAATAGCTCGTCACCAAAAAATAAAAATACAATCGGGTTGGGTCTTTCACTGACAACTTCCGGATATAAGGTTAATTCTAATGTTCTTCCCTCATTTTTAATACCTGCTGATATATTGCTTTGTCGTTTTTGTAAAAAATTTTCA
>JAFGBL010000098.1 GCA_016933115.1 Bacteroidales bacterium
CTGTCATTTTCCTTAAAATTTTTAAAGCCCAGCGACTTTTCAGGATATTTTTCTATGCAGAAAATCCTTCCGCCTTCTGAAGCAAATTCATACAGTTTTTCCAACGTTTCAGGAAACATCCCACTTACTTCAACTAAAAATATGGTGCTGTATTTTTTCGGGCCAAAACAAAGTTTACCCTTTTTAACTTCTGATTGCTGAATGATATTCTCCGAAGTATAATCAGCGCCTCCTCCGGTTTTGTGGATCGATTCCCAGATCAGCGATGTATAAGGGACATTCAGGTTTGCAGGGAATGGTTCGGTTTGTGTTCCCATTTCACTCCACATGTCGTTATAGGCTGGCAGTATGGTAATATCGGTGTACATCTTTGCATTTTGAAGCAAAGCTGAAATCCGGGCTTTGTAATCATTCAGGAATCTGAAAAAGGGCCACATCGTGTTATTCTCATTGTAGTACGACCCATATTGGATCCATCCCGGGAATTCGGCATCGGGGGGTGAATAATTAAACCCGTGCCACACAGAGTGGGTAATCCCTGAAAGAATACTTTGGTCTGACCCTATTTTCAACATTTCCGGAGAAGTGCTGAAAACCTTGTAGGTATTTGTCATTTCTTCGCAACTTACGATCCTTTTGCCTTCCAGATGCGCAGCCGATGAAACAAATTTATTGATCATTGTATATCCGCGCCCCCGGCGGTAATCATCATCAGGCATTTCTTCCCCGATACGATGTTTGAGCCAGTTGGTTGTCCAGGATTCTCCTTCGGGAAGGTCATAACCCAGGCTGCTTTCCAAAGGGAAGAAACCGTTTCCATAGGATTGAGCTCTCGACAATACATTCTGATCTTTACACCATTGCAGGTATGTTTTTGTAAATCTTTCGTTCAGCAGTTCGGCTTTGGTCCGTTCAAAATCGAATCGTACCCGGTTGAGGATTTCGGTTAATTCCTTTGATTTTTCAGCTCCGTATTCATAACTGACCACACCTCCCAACCTGCCAACCTTATATAAAATGAAAGGCAGGTAAGGCATCAGGTCGTAGCCTCTGCGTTTCTGAAATTCTTCCGGAATATCCTCCGACCAGTTACAACCTTCCAGTTCCATTGAATCGGTAAAAAATGCCCGCAGATGGTTCGAAAGCGGCCCGGTTTTTTGTTCGATGGTGTCTGACATGTGGTCTAAGTATTTCCTGACCGCATTTTTGTCGAAATGGTTGAGGATTGGACCTGCTGCACCCGGTGCACCGTTGATAACACTGGCAAACGAATCGACTTTTACCAGGGCATATAATACATGTTTCCCTTCGGGAATATCCAGAATGATAACTTTATCTTTCTTTTTATCTGAAAGATCGATGGACTGACTTAAATCATTTAACGGGTTTGGAGCTAATTGGAGCGATAGAATTTCAAAAGTCCGGCCAGGGTAGGGCACGGTAACTCCCGGATCGACGGTGTCGAAAATATTAAATTGAGAGGTTTCAAAAATAGTTGGTCCTTCAATTTCTTCGGCAAAAAGGATGACTACCTGCGCCCTTTCATTTCTTTCAAGCATTTCAGAGCCAAAAGGCCAGCCCGAGCCGACAATCAGGTCGCATGTCATATCCAGTTTTTCTGCTTCGTCAAAAGTCACCTGGAGCATTTCGATCCATTCATCGCTCAACCACTTTAATGCAGGCTTTGGAGGATTGGTATCTTTTGCCAGTTCCGGAAATTCAATGGGATTGATTTCCACTCCACCAATACCGGCTTCCTTCAGCAAATGCAACTCCCTGATTAATTCATTTTTTTCAAGTTTATCACCGTTCCACCACCAGCGTACAAAAGGGCGATATCCGGATTCAGGATTTTTGAACACTTCATACAATTCCTGATTGTTTTCTGCAGATGGCGATGCAGCCCAAAGATGATTTCCCGACAAAAGCAAACTCCCTCCGGTCAAAACCGTGCTGTTGATAAGAAACTCCCGACGTTTCATTCTTAATTGACTTCTATTTTCGTGGAATTTTTGGAAAATAAAGGCTCTTTCTTGTTCCCGGGTTCTTCCACTTTCAGGGATTTGAAGGTTGCATTGTGCACATCGTCAAGAACAATCGCCGTGCGATAATCTTTCTTTTCACAGGAAAGCGTTACATTTTCAAAGTGTATTCCTTCGGCATGGCGTATATAAAAACCCCAGGCAGGCAATTCTTTAAACATAGAGAACTCAGGGTAATTGGCCGGCAGTTCCGGGACTTTGTCCAGCTCATCCAGACCGACTTTTGCATACAGTGGATTTCCGCCTCCCGGATAATGGATTTCCACATTTCTTAAAGTGACATTTTTTATCGAAACATCGGGCATACCAACGATCGATGCCGGTGAAATATTCCGTGGCAGGTCTTCAACAGGACCCTCGTAGTTGTATCCGGCATCGGGTTTGGTTGCAGGAACCTCGGCATAAACATTCGAGATTGTAATATTTTCGAGCCTTCCTTTTTTACCCTCTTTGCGTTCGCCTATTCGCAGAAAGATCACATTTCCGGTGTTGATTGAACGCAGGCTGTCAACCACAATGTTTTCGACAAAACCACCATCGACTGCCGCAAAGGTTATGGCAGAGCGGTATGTGTCGAAAACTGTATTATTGATAATTGTAATGTTTTTAAAACCTCCGTTGGAGGCAGTACCGAATTTAATTCCATTGGCGCTGGTCC
>JAFGBL010000099.1 GCA_016933115.1 Bacteroidales bacterium
CATGTTCCATTGTGCATAGTTTAAACCTTTAGCTGCAGGAGGATCCAGTTCAGCTACTTTTTGGCCATCGCTGCCAATAACTGAAACAGTAATACCTTTTTCATCTTTTACAAAATAACCTGCATTTAAAGGCCTGGCAGTCCTCATATAATAACCCCCCATACGGAAAGGAAGTGTGGCATCTTCAAAATCGAGAATGGTACAGCCTTTATTTTTATCTGCTTTTGCTATTGTCCTGAGAGGTTCCACATCCAGAACCCAGACTCCCCTGCCATGAGTACCGATAACCATCATATTATCACGCGGATGGATAACCAGGTCATGAACATAAGTAGTTGGCAAATTACCCGGAAGGCTTTCCCAGCTTTTGCCCTTATCAAACGAAACATAAACCACAAGATCGGTTCCTACATAAAGTATATTTTCATTTTCCGGGTCTTCCTTGATAACATTCACCGGACCACATGGAATATTGTTTGAGATGTCGACCCAGGTTTTTCCATAATCTTCCGATTTCCAAATGTATGCAGCCGCGTCATCATCGCGCTTGCCGTTCAGTGTCATATAGACCGTTCCTTCATCGTATTTTGAAGCTACCAGCTCAGTTACCCATTTCCTGTAAGGCAATCCTTTTACAATTTCTTCCCAGTTGGTACCACTGTTTTTGGTCACCCACACCCTGCCATCATCGGTGCCGGCATAGATCAATCCAAATTTTATAGGAGACTCAGAAATGGAAAAAATAGTCTGGTAAGGAATATCTCCCTTTTTGTCTTCCTGATTGTAAGTCAGGTCAGGGCTGATCTTTTCCCAGCTTTCGCCCATATTCATCGAACGGTGTAGGAACTGCGAACCATGATAGAGAATCCGCGGATTATGGGGAGAAATAATAAACGGAGCCAGCCATTGCCCGCGCAACCTATCAACTCCTTCCGGGACAGGAGGCATTATGGTTTTACTTTCCCCTGTTGTATAGTTCATGCGGCTTATGGTACCATAAAAACCGGCAGAATATACAATATTCGGATCGGTTGGATCGACAGCATGATTACTCCCCTCCCCACCCGGAGCTTCTTCAAAATCCACAGGGCGGACAGCATCCCTGCCGTTGCTTAAATCGACAACTCCTCGATAACTCCCGTGATCCTGAACCGAACCGTAAACTTTAAATGGTTCAGACATATCAACGTTTACATTAAAAAACTGAGACACAGGCAGGTTGTTATAAAATGTCCTGAAATTCTCACCGTCGTAGGTAATTGCAACGCCACCATCGTTTACATTAATTAAATAATTTGTATTATCGGGGTCGATCCATAAACCGTGGTGGTCCATGTGCATTCCGGGCAGTTCATGAAAAGTTTTACCACCGTCTTCCGAAACGTTCAGGTAAAGTCCCATCACATAAATTTTATCTTCATTGACCGGGTCAACGCGAATCTGACCAAATACCCAACCGTAGGTTCCGGAAAGACCCTCCATATACGAATTTTCTTCACTAACCTGCTTCCAGTTTTCACCGGAATCATCGGAACGGTAAATTGTAGCCCCTTTGATTCTCCCACTGCTGGGCCTTCCGTAAGCATCTACCTGCTGATTAAATTCATCGCTTTCTTCCAGTCTTTCATAATTATCGATAAATGCATACAATACATTCGGCTTTGCTTTACACAGGTCAATACCGGTGCGCCCCCTGAATTTTGCATCCGGCAAACCTTTGTTTATCTGTTTCCATGTTTTACCACCGTCGGTTGTTTTAAAAATACCACTTCCGGTATAATCATTCTCGTTCCTCGGATCGTTCCATTTCATCCTGGTTCGCTGCCATGTTGAAGCATAAAGTATATCCGGATTTGAAGGATCCATTACCAGGTCGTTTGCAGCTGTTTTTTCATCAACATACAATATTTTTTCCCATGATTTACCACCATCGGTTGTTTTGTAAACACCCCGTTCCTCATTGGTGGTCCACTCGTTCCCGGAAGCAGCCACATAAACAATGTCTGAATTTTCTGGGTGAACTATAATTCTTGAAATTGTCCGGGTATTGATCAACCCCAAATGTTCCCATGTTTTTCCGGCGTCTTTGGTCCTGTAAATACCGGCCCCTGCATTTGAGCTCCTGAAAATATTAGCTTCACCGGTTCCAACCCATAGAATATTCTGATCCTGCGGGTCAAGGGCAATGTCACCAATTGCTGTTGACATAGCATGTTCGAAAACCGGTTCCCATGTAATCCCTTCGTTTTGTGTTTTCCATACTCCACCGGATGCACATCCAACATAAACAGTATAATTTTTCCCTTTGGGTGTAACAACTTCCACATCGGTCATCCTGCCGCTGATATTTGTAGGGCCAACAAACTGCCACTGAAGGTTTTTAAACATCGACTCATCAGTCATTTTTACATGTTTGTTATACCAGACAAGGCGATCTTTTTCAGAAGTCTTTTCAATTACTTTCTGAGCAAATCCATTAATATTCAGAGCAATAACAGAAATAAACAGTAAAATTAACCTGAATTCTTTTTTTGTGTGAAACATCGGAATAAGTTTTAAATTAGACAGAGAATGCAATCTAATTATAAAAATGGATTCTGGCAATTATAAAAATCACTAATCTGCTAATCAAATGATGATTTTTAATTTAATAACCCGTTGTGTGGTTTAAATTATAAAGCATTATATTAAATTATTTATAATAGACCTCCATCTCTGTCTTCCCCCAATTGGGGGAACCTACTAGACAGTCAGGCTGGGATGTCCAGCGGACCGAAGGGGGTCTGCTTTTGAAAATCAGATAAATAGATAAATTAACTTTATCTTAAGATCAAACCGCACAACCCGTAATAATAAAACAATACAAATTCTATTTGCCTAACTCCATGCAAAAACCGGAGTATTACTTTACTGATATTAAGGCCGTTCCAAAAGGCGGAGATAAACGTTGTTGTTTTAAAGATTTTTGGAATATTTTAAGCATCAATTTTAAAAATATTCCAAAAATCAAAGCAGTAGTACATCTATTTGGAACCCTACCCTAAAGGGCAGGGCTAGTAATAAAATTAACAGAAAAAGCATATTTCATCTTTAGACGATAACCAAATGATTCAGAATTTATATGTAATTTTAAACGAATCCTAAATAACCGGACAGGATGATCAAAGAAATCGTAAAAAGCCATTTAAATCCGATCGAAAAATATGTTGTTGGATTTGCCGATTTATCAGGACTGATTGATAAACAATTCGGAGATTATGTGTATGGGATTTCCATTGGAAGGAAACTGGATGATGAAATAGTTGATAAAATAAAAGAGGGGCCAACTCTGGAATACTATAATCATTATAACGAAATCAACAAGGAACTTTTTGAACTATCAGCAGCAATTGCAAATAGCCTGGAAAAAAGAAATGTAAAGACAAAAATTATCAGGCCAACTGTCACAACTGAAGAACTGGACACAAAATACAGTGATACACTGCGGACTGAATTGTCGCACAAGATGGTTGCAACACGTGCCGGTCTGGGATGGATAGGAAAAACCGATTTACTCGTAACCCATATTTTTGGCCCCAGATTGCGGTTTACTACCATTTTAACCAATACTCCACTGGAAACTGAATCAAAACCCATTGAAAAAAGTTTATGCGGCAATTGTAATATTTGTGTAACTGCCTGCCCTGCCAATGCTGCTAACGGAAAAAAGTGGAACATCCTTACCGACAGGGATGAATTTTTTAATGCCCGAAAATGCAGGGAAAAAGCAAAGGAACTGGCATGGGAAAAATTAAAAACGAATGTCAGGATTTGTGGTATTTGTGTTGCGGTTTGTCCGATTGGTACAAAAAAAATGGCCGGTGGTGAAGCCGGCCTTGCGAATTAGGGTGTTTGCTTAATCAATGATCTTGTATCTTTAAAACTAACTGTTTTGTCTTTTTCAAACGGATTAATTAAAATCACTGATACAAATATATTGTGCGCAAGGCCGCGATAAAATCGGGGAAAACCTGAAAAGAGAGGGAGAAAAACCTTACTGTGATAATCGGCTAAAAATTAAATACTTACACAAAAGTAATTTGTAATTTCTTCAATTCGGACATAAAAAAACCGGTCAGAAATCCAACCGGTCATATATTGAAATAAATCCTTTTAAATACCAAGTAACAACTCCTCCTGATCTTTACCTTTTGTAAGCAAATATTCAGGATTTTCAAGCAGTTGTTTTACTTTCACAAGGAAACTGACTGAATCTTTTCCATCGATGATCCGATGGTCATACGAAAGTGCAAGGTACATTACCGGACGGATCACTACCTGCCCATCAACTGCCACCGGTCGTTCAACTATGTTGTGCATTCCGAGGATAGCAGACTGTGGCGGATTAATTATTGGTGTTGACAGCATGGAACCAAAAACACCACCATTGGTAATGGTAAAAGTACCACCTGTCATCTCTTCAATTGAAATTTTTTTATTTCGTGCCTTTTCAGCCAACTCCTTTATTTCAAGTTCAATTTGCGGAATACTTTTACTTTCGGCATTCCTGACTACAGGAACCATAAGCCCTTTGGGTGTTGAAACCGCAATTCCGATATCAGCATAATCAGGTGTAATTATTTCTTCTCCGTCGATCATTGAGTTAACCATCGGATGGTATTTGGTTGCAATAGCACAGGCTTTAGTAAAGAACGACATAAAACCCAGCTTAAAACCATGTTTTTC
>JAFGBL010000100.1 GCA_016933115.1 Bacteroidales bacterium
AATAGTTTTCTTCCGTTGTAAATTTGTAAGTCCAGCCACTTAAAACTGCAGTATCCTGTATAACCGAGTTGTATTCGTTAAAGTAGGTTACCAGATAACCATGTGTTGAGTTCCCTGATAATCTGTATTGTATATAGTATGTTTCGTTTTTTTTGCATGATGTTAAAATCAAGGAAACGGCGAAGATAAATAAGAATAAACTTGTGATTTTAGACATAGAATTCAATCGATTAATCAGCGTTCAAAAAAATAGAATTTATCGAATTCAATTATTAATTTCCCGTTAATTAATTTTGAAATCTAAATTAATGCAACTATTAGTTTGTTTTTCGTTCGAAATAAAGACCTTTTTCAATTCAGAATGAGACGTTCTATTTTTTCAAATTCATTAATTATTAATTTCACGGGCGAAATAGATCGAAATTAAATATCTTGATTAACAAATGATTTATATTGGGCTGACCCAGGATTAAAATAATTATTACATGGAGGTTCCATCAAATAAAATTTCAGATTTAAAAGCCTATTACAAACGGCAACTGGCTGATTTTTATGAAGAAAGAGAGAGCAATGAATTGTTGTTTGTCCTGTTTGAAAGCCTTTTAGGACTGAAAAAAAGTGATGTGATTTTAAATCCACAGCTAAGGGTGAGTGAATCGGAACTACTCGTTATCCATTTTGCTGTAAAAGACCTTAAGAACTATAAACCGATTCAATATATCACCGGTAGAACAGATTTTTATGACCTGACTTTTAATTTAAATTCCAATGTATTGATTCCAAGGCCGGAAACAGAGGAAATGGTTGATATCATTATCAAAAACCTACGCGAAAAACCTGTAAAAACGATTCTTGATATTGGCACAGGTAGTGGTTGTATCGCCATCGTTTTAAAGAAGTACTTTCCCAGGGCCTCAGTAACTGCAATCGAAAAATATCAAAGTGCAATACAGGTAGCAAAAGAAAATGCAGTTAGCCATGGGGTACAAATCAAATTCCGGTTACAGGATTTTTTACAAAAAGTACAATGGGATAAATTAGGTTGCTTTGACCTGATTGTAAGTAATCCACCATATGTTAGAGAATTTGAAAAAGTGGCAATTCAAAAAAATGTCATGGATTATGAACCCTCCTCTGCAATATTTGTGAAAGACGATGACCCACTGGTTTTTTATAAAGCAATCCGGGATTTTGCCGGCGATTATTTGAATGAAAACGGATCTGTTTTCTGTGAAATCAATCAAAACCTCGGCAATGAGACCATGAAAGTCTTCGAGAATTTACATTATCGTAATATTGATGTAAGGAAAGATTTATCTGGGAATGACAGATTTCTTATTTTAGAAAGGTAAGGCAACGATTTATTCAAGTATTATTTACAATTCCTTTGTAGAAAGTTAACAGAGGCAAAATAGTTTTACCGAACATTTTGTCCCTCTATGAATATTACAACGCCGAAGATATTAATTGTTGACGATGAAACCTATACGCTGGACTTTCTGGGATATAATTTAAATAAGCAAGGGTTTAAAGTTTATACTTCCACACGAGGGCATGATGCCATAACCAAAGCGAAAAAAATCCTTCCTCAACTCATTTTACTCGATATTATGATGCCTGAAATGGATGGTATCGAAACCTGCATCGAACTGAGAAAAATAAATGAGCTGAAAGATACCTTGATCGCGCTGATTAGTGCAAGAAGAGAGGACTATACACAAATTGTCGGTTTTGAGGCCGGTGCAGATGATTATATAAAAAAACCAATTGCGATCAATGTCCTTATTGTCCGGTTGAAGGCACTGTTGAAAAGGCTTCGCAACAAAGAGAACAAGGAGATTTTGGAAATTGACAATATAAAAATCATCAGGGACAAATATGTAGTAGTAAAAGATGAAGAAATAATAAATCTTCCGAGGCGTGAATTTGAACTTTTATATCTGCTGGCCTCGAACCCAAGAAAGATATTTACAAGGGAAGAAATTATGTCCAAAATTTGGGGAGATGAAGCGGCTATTGGTGACCGTACCATCAATGTTCATATCAGCAGGATCAGGAATAAATTAAATTTCCCCATTATTAAAACTGTCAAAGGCATTGGCTATTGCTTAAGAACAGACGAATAGAAGTGATTGAAAATTAAATCACTCCATATCCTTTAACCTATAAGGTTTCAAATAAATGAAATTTACATTATTAAATTGTGAATATTTGGTTTGAACTGATTTGTTTTAATTGGGATAAATTACAGTAATCCAGCCCCATAAGAGTTAGTCTACTTTAATTCAATTTTCATTTTTTATTAAACTTCACTTAAAGTTGTTCGATTAAAAATGAATTTACTTTACCCTCTCAAAAAAGGTTAAATTTCTCTTCCATAAATATGTTAAAAATCAGGAAAATAAGATCAAATTTAATCCTCTCAATTTTTTACATTCTGGTGCCGGTTATGGCAATTGCCCAGAAGGGAGAAATTACAGGCATTATAGTCGACTTTAATGTAAAAGAGACCCTGGTGGGAGCCAATGTTATTATTCAGGGAACAACAGTAGGCGTTTCAACAGACCTGGATGGAAGATTTAAACTGCAGGCTGATCCGGGGAAATTTAACCTGGAGATTTCATATATCTCCTACAAGTCCAAACTTATTGAAGGAATTAAGGTAGAGAGCAACAAAACTTCGGATTTGGGTATTATATACCTTGAGGAAGATTCGAAAATGCTATCGGGAGTCACGGTAAGTGAGCGCAAAAAAACAGATACGGAAGTTTCCATGATCTCTTCCATCCAAACCAGCAAAATGGTGGTTTCGGGGATTACGAAAGAACAGATATCGCGTTCGCTCGACAAAGATGCTGCAGAAGTCATTCGGAGGGTTCCGGGAATAACGATAATAGGTGGAAAATATGTGATCGTCCGCGGATTAAAGGAAAGATACAATTCAGTGTGGCTTAACCAAGCCCCAACACCTAGTTACGAATCCGATTCAAAGGCGTTCTCTTTTGATGTAATCCCAAGCAGTGCCCTTGACAGGTTAATGATCTATAAAACGCCGGCTCCGGAACTTCCTGCGGATTTTGCAGGAGCTTCCATTCAGATTTTTACTAAAAATGTTCCTGAAAAAAATTCCATATCAATTGGTTACAAAGCTGGTTTCAGGCAGGGAACAACTTTTGGAGATTTTGATACTTATGAAGGGGGTAAAACAGATTGGCTGGGTTTTGATGATGGCAGCAGAACACTGCCTGTAAGTTTTCCTTCAACCGAAGAAATATACCAGTTAAGAAATAAGGATGATATTGGATTACCAGCAGATCAAACCTACGCACTTTTTGCAGCCCGCGATGCAAAACTTATCGCTGTCGGCCAATCGTTAAATAAAATATGGTCACCACAAAAAAAAACCGCCCCAATCGACCATTCGTTTGATATTGAATTTAACAGGAAGTTTGTCAAAGGAAAGATTACAGCAGGAAATATTACTGCATTAACTTACAGGAATGAAAATCTTTACTCAGAGGTAAGAAAAATTCAATATCAAAATAATTTTGGTGACACCAATTACAGGTACCGCGATGATATTTCTACCAATAATATTACCATTGGATTATTGCATAACTGGTCGTTCATGCTCAAGAACGGAACTGTAATTGAACTTAGAAATTTTGTAAACCAGATTGGTACAAAAAAAACTACGCAACGAAATGGATTTGATTTTTACCGGGAGTCGCAGGTGCAATCACATGAAATGTATTTTATGAGCCGGACGACCTATTCCGGCCAAATTTCGGCAAAACATAATTTAAGTGAATCTTCAAGTTTCGATTGGATTGTCGGTTATTCATATGCCAACAGGAACGACCCTGACATCAGGAGGGTCTATAGCTTGCAGACCAAAGATTCAACCAGTCAGTATTTCCAGCTATATTCAGTAGCTTTTGTCAAAGGGGCTACACCGGAACTAAATGGAAGGCTTTTTCTGAAATTAACAGACCATAACTGGAACGTGGGTTTAAATTATACCTATAAATTTAATTTTAACGGTTATCAGCCCGAAATTAAAGCAGGATTTTACTATGAAGGAAAGAACCGGGAATTTACCTCCAGAAATATAGGTTTTACGCAATCATACGGTACATATGACCAATCCATCGGATACATCCGCCCATACGATTTAATTTTTGCAGATTCGAATATTCGTGTACCGGATGGAATCATCATCAATGAGGCAACATTCCCCGATGATTCATATAAAGGGCTGAACCGCTTGATCGCGGGTTATGTCGGATTGAATTTTCCAATCGGTCCCAGATTGAATATATATACCGGAGTAAGGGCTGAGCGGAACAAACAACAGTTATATGATTTTTATGATGACCTTCCCGAAATTGATTCCTTGGACGTCATCATTGATACGCTCAACTTTTTCCCATCCGCCAATATTTCCTTCGATCTTACGGAAAAATCAAAATTCAGGTTGGCTTATGGCATGACAGTCAACAGGCCCGAGTTCCGGGAAATTGCTCCCTATTCCTTCTATGATTTTGTGTTGGCTGCCCAGATGTATGGCAATGATTCCCTCAAAAATGCTTACATCCATAACTTCGATTTCAGGTATGAATTGTATCCCAATATTGGTGAAATTATTACGATCGGGGCTTTTTACAAGAATTTTATCAATCCGATCGAAAATACACTGATACCCGCTTCAACCGATAAATGGACTTTTCAGCCGGCAAATGCCAAAAATGCAAAAAGTATTGGCGCTGAAGTCGATGTAAAAAAGACATTTAAATTTTTAGAAAATTACGGTGGATTTTTGAAGTCGTTCAAGGATTTTTTCATCGTATTCAATGCAGCCTATATTATTAGTGAAGTAAAGGAGGGAAAGGTTTACAAAAGGGATGAAAAAAGGCCTATGCAAGGGCAGTCGCCCTTTATCATCAATGCGGGATTATATTACGATAATAATGCACTTGGTTTAATGGTGAGCCTGGCATACAACATTATTGGGCCAAGGATCATTTTTGTCGGTGATCCCAATACCCCGCATACAATTGAGCAGCCCAGAAATGACCTGGAACTGGCATTTACCAAGCAAATTGGAAAATATGTTAAAATAAAAGGCGGATTTGAAAATATTTTGGACGATCCATACCGGATGACTCAAACCTTTGAGTTTCCTGTTGACCCAACAAATATTGAAAATACAACGGATACATATGAATTGGAACAATTGTACCGGGAGTTTTATGCCGGCAGGAAATTTAGTCTAGGTGTTGTCGTAACTTTTTAATAAATCAATTAAGATTACATAACTATGAAAAATTTATTTACTTTTTTATTATCTGTCAGTTTGATTTTTGGTTTTTATAACCAGCATCTGAATTCTCAAACCATTGAACTGGGCAATATCAGCAATGCACAAATAGGTCAGGAAGTCCTCATCCCGGTGAATTTTGAAGACCTGAGCGGTATTGCGGTGATCAAACTTTATATAACCTACAAAACCAATGTTTTAACCTGGGAACAAGGCGGATATACCAATGTAATCAACGAATTATCCACTATTTTGGTCAATTCCATTCCCGACACCATCCCGGGGCAAAATATATTGACCCTTCAATGGTTTTCATTTTCATCACCGGTAGATTTCCCGGATGGGAAGGCATTGGATTTTGTTTTTACCTACCAGGAAAGTGAAACAGAGCTTGCATTTACTTCACTAAGTAAGGTACAGGACGGAAGCCTAAATACCATAGATGTGACCTTCATTAATGGAAGTGTTTCCGGTCAGACCGGATCAGACAATTCGGTGTGGAGCGGTACCGGTAACTGGTTGGAAGAACAGTACTGGAGCAACGGAGTTCCTGGCTCTGAAACGGAGGCCATTATAGCAACCGGGACATGTTCAATTACTAACGGAGCCAATTGCAAATCACTTCAAATAAACAACGGTGCAATACTACAAATCACCCCCAATAATTTCCTTACGGTTAACGAATATGTAACAGTTGACGGAGAATTATCGATTTTATCTGATGAAACCGGAACCGGGTCCTTTATACATAAGGGGAATATCGACATCAATGGCGATTTCAACGTAGAGAATCATATCAATGCAGCTACCGATTATTTGGTATCCAGTCCGGTCATGAATATAAATGCCGGACAGTTTACAAATGCAGTAATCAGTAAATATATCGAATCTGATGGCACCTGGATGGAACTTGCCGGTTCGGACCTGCTAACCGGAGGAAGCGGATATTTAGTAGATGCCGGTAGTGATGAGACTTTCGTTCTGAATGGTGATATTTTTACTGGGGATATCACTTGCCAAGGGATCCAGTATACAGCGGAGGGCGGAAATGAAATTTGGCCCGAGGGCCTGAATTTGGTTGGTAATCCATATACATGTGCCATCGATTGGGACCTGGGCGCATGGAACAGGCAAAATATCAATGGGGCTATTTATGTTTGGGACGGTTACAATTATTTGGTATGGAATGGTGAAATCGGCAACCTGACTGATGGGATCATTTCTGTATTGCAAGGTTTTTTTGTTGTGGCAAACAATACCAATCCAACCCTTACAATACCTGCCGATGCAAGAATTCATTCATCCAACCCAGTTGAATCGCCAAAAGATATAAAAAGTGAGTACATCATTTTAAAATTACAACAAGGTGATATGTCTGATTTTACTTATGTTCAATTCGATCCGAATGCATCAGATGATTTTGACAATGATTTGGATGCATATAAATTACCAGGATCCGAAAGCGCCCCACAAGTTTATTCAATTCCCCAAAATGGCCATAACCTGGCGATTAATGTTTTCCCGAAGGATAAAAACAAAATCGTTGACATCGGTTATGTTGCCAATACTGCTAGTGATAATTTTAAATTGGAGTACATTAAAACCTATACTTATTTCGATACACTTTACCTGTTGGATACAGAAGATTATACCAAAATTTACCTGAATAATGATTCAATTTACACTTTCAATAGTGATGCAGGCACTTATAATTCGAGGTTTAAGCTTTATTTTACCAAAATCACAACGGTGGATGAGTTTAGCCCGGACAAGTTCAATATTTATTCTTATGGAAATGTTGTCTACATCAATTCGATGGAGGTAATTAAAGAAGCTACAATTGATTTAATCGGTTTGGACGGTAAGGTTAGTCACTCGAAAATGATCAAAAACTTAATCTCATCCCGATTGGATTTTAAAGGTTTAAAAGGCATGTATATCATCAGGGTCAGTAGTGGGGGTAATGGATATTCGAAAAAGGTATTTTTTAAATAAATAATTCAATTACAGTTGATTAATCGGAAATATTACACCTTACAATTAATTAAACTAAACTTAATTTTCCTGTATTTCAAAAGAGACCATTTAGAAATAATTTCACAAAAATTTTAAATTTTACTGCGATGAAAAATAATTATTACACCAAATTATTATTGTTATTGACCATTTTTATTGTGACAGGATATACAAGCCATTCACAATCCATCACCCTACCCGATTTAACGGCCAATCCGGGTGACAATGTTGCGGTAGCGGTGAATACCTCGGGATTATCCAATGTTGCTGTTGTAAAACTCTATATCTATTTCGACAGCGATGTCTTGACGTACACTGGTTATTCCAACGTATGGTCAGGGGCTAGTACTACCCTAGTCAATTATATTCCGAGCCAATCATTGGTTACTACCCAGTTTTTTTCATTTTCAACAGGTGTTAATTTTCCTGAGGGAAAGTACCTTGACCTGAATTTTACTTTCAACGGCGGAAATACGGATTTAGCCTTTGACCAGGTGCTTTCCAAGGTTCAGGCATATCCTGATCTTTCGACCATCCCTACAGATTTTAATGATGGCAGTGTTTCACAACCTTCGGTCACCTTCAACCTTACAGTTTTCCTCGAGGGTGCTTATGAAGCGGGATCAGGTGGTACAATGCGCACCGATCTGTCGAATGCGGGGTTGATCCCAATGGTGCAACCTTTCAATCAGGTAAATTATTACAATAATCCTGATCCTGCATGGTTCTACGACGGCTCCGACCAGGTCACTGCAATTCCGCCAAATACGGTTGATTGGGTGTTGGTTGAATTGCGGGATGCAGCCAGCGCTGCACAAGCGACCAATGCAACCATTGTCGCACAAAAGCCATGTTTTTTGATGAGTAACGGAACCATTCGCGACCTGGATGGCACTTCCATTCCACGATTTTATACATCATTTGACAATGGTGCTTTTGTTGTAATTTGGCACCGAAATCATCTGGGTATTATGAGCGCCAATGCTGTTGCAGGATTTGGCGGTGCTTATTCCTACAACTTCTCAACCGGTTCAAATAAGGTGGCAGGTGGAGCAAATGGTTACAAGCAACTAGAAACTGGTGTGTGGGGAATGGCTGCTGGAGATATCGACGCTGACAAGCAAATCGGTATGAACGATAAATCCAATGGTTGGGAAACTGATGCTGCCCTCAGGGGTTATAATGGTTCGGACAATAACCTCGATTCACAATCAAATAACCCGGATAAAAATGAATTTTATATAACCAATTTAAATAAGGTTTCAGGTATCCCCAACTAGTAAATAAAGATGTAACTCTTCGCTTTTATTGAAGCCTGACCCACATGTGGGTCAGGCTTTGTAATTTATTGAAACAGAGTTTTTTAAACACTTAAGGATTTAGTAACATAGCATAATGATTAATTAATGATAAGTTAAATTTTACGCTATAAGTTTTCGGTTGTCAACCTATACTTTTGAACACATTAAACCATTTAAAAAATAAATTCTATGAAAAAACTATTCTTTTTTGCATTGCTTTTCGCAAGCATAAGTTTAACATTTGGTCAGCATACTATTAACAATAGTTTTTTTGACCATGTAAATTACATCGGGGCCTTTGGAAGCGAAGACTGGACCTCTCCCTGGGCAGAGTGGGATCCGGTTGCTGCTGTTTATCCGACTGCCGATAGTACGATCAGTGCCGGTGATATTACCTCAAATATAAGGTTATCATCCGGACAGTCGCCTTTATTCGGGATTCAGTCATTTTCTAATCCGCGTTTATCGGATGGTTGGTTTACACCAACTAATTATGTTGGTGCTTTTGATGGTACCAACGACTGGACTTCTCCCTGGGCAGAATTTGATCCGCAAAATGCAGTTTATCCCACAACAACTGTAACTGTAAATGCCGGAAACATTACTGCCAATACAACATGGACCAGCGCAAATGTATACAAATTGAACGGGTTTGTCTATGTAAAAAGTGGGGTTACCTTAACCATTCAACCTGGTACCATCATTCGAGGCGATGAAACCAACAAGGGTACCTTAATTATTGAGCGCGGTGGAAAACTCATTGCACAAGGAACAGCTGCACAGCCCATCGTTTTTACTTCCAATAAACCAGCCGGTTTTCGTGGCTATGGCGACTGGGGTGGAGTTATCCTTTGCGGAAAAGCTACCATCAATGTACCCGGAGGCGAAGCTACCATCGAAGGAGGTGTTGGTGCACAATTCGGAGGAGGAGCAACACCTGATGATAACGATGATTCAGGGATACTTGAATATGTAAGGATTGAGTTCTGTGGTATCGAATTTGAACCGAATAACGAAATTAACGGTTTGACGCTGGGTGGTGTTGGTAAAGGTACTAAAATTGATTATGTTCAGGTTTCATACGGGGGTGATGATTCATACGAATGGTTCGGGGGAACTGTAGATGCCAAACACCTCATTGCTTTCAGCGGATGGGACGATGATTTTGACACCGATTTTGGCTTTACCGGAAGGATACAGTTTGGCGTTGTATTGCGCGACCCCGATATCGCCGATCCGGGTTCAGGTTCCAATGCATTTGAATCTGATAATGATGGGTCAGGATCGGGAAATTTACCCCTGACTCGTCCATTTTTCTCAAATATCAGTGTTTTCGGGCCACTCGCTACTACTTCAACTTCAATTAATCAATACTATTTGAATGCGATGCATCTCAGAAGAAATTCGGCCATCAGCATTTATAATTCGATAATTAGCGGTTACCCCAATGGCTTGCGTATTCAAAGCCCATCGACCAACCAGGCAAACTCTAATAATCTTCAGCTCGAAAATGTTGTGATGAGCGGTATGCGCGACAGTTTCTTCTATGATTCATTCAATGAAGATTATTTTATTGCTGCTTCCAGAAACAATAGTATTCTGACGAGCAATTCTTCTTTAAAAGTAAATGATCCTTTTAATCTTACCAACCCGAATTTCCTGCTTCAGAATGGCTCCCGCGTTTATAAACTGGACGGATGGGTTTATGTTAAGAGTGGCACTACTTTAACCATTGACCCGGGAACAATATTCAGGTGCACGGAGAAAAGCGGTCCCGGCCCGACTCAAAATCAGGGGGCTGCCATTATTGTTGAAAGAGGAGGTAAAATTGTTGCTGAGGGAACGCCTCAAAAACCCATTATATTTACATCCAGTGCTTTTGAAGGTGTCAGGGCTCGTGGTGATTGGGGAGGTATTATTATTTTAGGATACGCTACAATTAATCAACCCGGTGGAACAAGTACCATCGAAGGAGGTGTTGGCTCAATCTATGGCGGTGGTCTTTCACCCAACGATAATGACAACTCTGGAATTTTGAAATATGTAAGGATCGAATTTGCAGGTTCAGAATTTGCATCGAATAATGAGATAAATGGATTGACTATGGGCGGTGTTGGAAGCGAAACAGTTCTTGATTATATCCAGGTATCATACGGAGATGATGATTCTTACGAATGGTTTGGTGGGACTGTAAATGCCAAACACCTGATTTCCTATAAAGTTAACGATGATGATTTTGACGGTGATGAGGGTTGGCAGGGTCTGGTGCAGTATGGAGTAGCATTAAGGGATCCTGCACTCGCTGATGTCAGCGGATCCAATGGCTTTGAGATCAGTAATCACGGTCCATCAACATATTTGCCGGTAACACATCCTATATTCAGTAATATTACCGTAATGGTCGACGGCCCTTCCATTACCGACCCAGACTTTGGTGATGCCATTAATTTGAAAGATAACACCGAGATTGGTATTTATAATGTTATTTCTTGTGGTTGGCCTACTGGCCTTGATTTCAGTGGTTCCGGAGTTGAAGGAAATGCCGCTGCCGGCCTGCTTGATATTGAAAATACCATATTGGCTCAACATGCCTCATTCTTTGATAATACACCGGAACAAACCTTCTTTTCTGCTCCGGCTCGCGATAATGAAACCCAGGCATTGTGTTCCTATTATATGTTAAATAATCCATTTGTGTATAATAATAATTCGGATTTTACCTTAATGGATGATTCTCCATTGTGGCACCGGTCGCGCTGGACCTATTCATTGTCAGGAACGGTTACCTACGATAATGCAGGTAATACAGCATTTCCAAACGTAACCATTACAATTTCTCCGGTTTCAGGTTCCAAAGGTTTCACCAAGACTGCTACTACAAATGCTTCAGGTCAATATTCATTCCCAAGGATTGGCAATGGAACGTATAATGTCACTGTTTCAACTACAACACCCTGGCCTAATGCATTTGCATCAGGTGTTGACGCATCAGATGGATTCCTAATCCAACAGCATTTCCTTGGCAACATAACACTAACGGCCTTAAAGTTGAAGGCAGCAGAAACCAATGGAATAACTCCTATAAATACAGGAGATGCTTTATCTGCAGTTCGTAGAGGTATTTCACTTGTGCCTTTTGTTTGGGGCCCTAATGATTGGATTTTCGATGTTCCATCTATTGTAGTGAATGATGCGAATATAACCGGAAAGAATTTTAAGGGTATTGCTGTAGGTGATACTGATGGTTCTTATATTCCCTAACTAATTTATTTGAAAATCAATATTTTAAAATGAAATAAAAATGAAAACAATGAATTTGATAAAAATAATTTCATTTTGCAGTTTATTCATTTTTGGATCACTTACTGCAAATGCACAAACGGCCCAAATAGGCACCGTTCACGCAACTCCGGGATCGAGTGTTGTTGTACCTTTAGATGTAACAGGATTTACAAGTATTGGATCAATTTCTTTTAAAATTGATTTTGATGGAATCCTGATGAGTTTTCAAAGCGCAGTGAATGTTACTGGTAACAACGCTATTAACCCACAAATATCATTCACAGGATCACAGGTTACCATTTCATGGTTTGATGTAATGGGCCAAAATTTCCCTGATGGTACATGGTTGGAAATGACATTCAATTACGTTGACTGTTCGATAGATCTATCATTTGACGAATCCCAATGTTTTGTAACTGATTTTATTGGTAATCCAATAACAGTGGTTTATACAGACGGAATGGTTTCTCCGGATGTTGCAGCTCCTGCAACTACCGAATGGACAGGCTCAGCAGACCAGGACTGGTCGAATCCGGCTAACTGGAATAACGGAGTCCCTGGCTGCGTTTCCGATGTGGTTATTAATTCAGGGCTTAATTATCCTATGATTCCAGCTACAAAAGCAACTGTTGCTGTTGGCAACCTGGTTATTGCCGCTGGTGGAGCATTGACAGTTGAAGGTTCGTTGTTGGTTGATGATGATTTAACCATCCAATCAAATGGATCAATTATCGAAAACGGTACGGTCGAGGTTCTTGGTCAAACCTTTGTTGAGCAGGCATGCAATGGTGGTGCCGATGTGTACCATATGATCTCCACTCCGCTGGATTATGCCCAGGCCATCATTTTCCTGGGGCAATACCTTCGCGAATGGGATGAGACTGCACAAACCTGGAACAATATCGTTGCCCCTTCAACAGTATTAAGTAAAGGAAAAGGTTACTCACTGAATGCAGTTTCACCTCAAACCTTTGTTTTTGACAATGGTGATCTGAACCATGGTGATGTTACAAAGTCGGGTTTGTCCTATACAATGGGTGGTCCTGATCCGTTATTGGCCGGGTTTCACCTTGTAGGTAATCCTTTCCCTTCAGCACTTGATTTCACAATGGCAGGCTGGAACCTGACCGACGTTGCTAACAATGTATGGGTTTGGAATAATGGTAATTATATGGTGGGTGATGGTGCTGCAACCGGTACCTTACCAGGGGATATTATTCCTGCACTGAATGGCTTTTTCGTGATGGCAACTGCTGCCGGTGGATCCGTAACCATGCCTCAGGCTGCAAGGGTTCATGGATTTGTTCCGTTTTATAAAAAATCATCAGAAGGCAGATTGGCATTCAATATCAGTGGTAATGGTTTTGAAGATAATATCGTTGTCAATGTGAATGACGAAGCAACTCCTGGGCTGGATCAAAACCTGGACGCTTTCAAACTTTTTGGTTTGGATGCGGCTCCGCAACTCTATACCATGGCTGAAGAAGCTCCATTGACACTCAATTATTTCCCGTCAACCGATTTTGTAAATCTTTACCTGGAAGTAGGTGCAGATGCAACTTATACCATTTCTGCTGAAGGAATGGAAACCTTTGCATCCAATGTTACACTCCATCTTGAAGATTTAAAAGAAGGAACGATAGTTGACTTGAAAGATACTCCTGAATATAACTTTGAAGCAATGACCGGTGATGATCCGGAAAGATTTATGTTGCATTTCGGTACAGTAGGAATAGAAAATTCGGCTGCTGAACAAATTCATGTATTTGCAAATCACGGTCAGGTTTACGTTAATTTACCCGCAAATATTAATGGTCAGGTGGATATTTACAATGTGATGGGACAGAAAATCGCAAGTGAGGAAGTTTATGGCGGTAGTAACTCTGTAAGTGTTAATTCAGGAATAAATTACATCGTAAGAGTGGTAACGGAAAGTGGTGTGAAAACCGAAAAGGTGTTTGTTGAATAAATGCCAGTATTTGCAAGAATTAATTTAACTTTTAATCAAAAAAAAATTTGAGAGATGAAAAAAGTAATAAAATCTATCGCCATATTTTCAATAGTAATATTGATGCCATTGCTTTTAAGCGCACAACCGGAGCCGGGCCAGAATGGGGACGGTAGCGAAGTTGGAGGCCTCCCGGTAGGTGGAGGAGCGCCCATCGGTAGTGGTTTGATCATCATGATGGTCATGGGTGCAGCTTATGGTGCTAAAAAAGTTTATCAAATAAATAAAGCTGAGTAGGAAGACACCTGAGTTAATAAATGAAGCCCGCAGGATTCAATTCTGCGGGTTTTTTTATGCTTTGAAATGGGAGAATAAATTTTCAAGTAATCTGTAAGTTTTATCATAAATCCCTGGTTCACTGCTTTCCCTTGGCCCGGCAATGTTCAATATTGTGATTCCATGGTCTTTGAGCCAATGTGAAAAAACCTGAAGTGGCAATTCATCAGTGACTTTGATGACTGTGAAGGGCCTGCGGAGCTTTTTACATAACTGAAGTGTCAATCCTGTTCCGGCATCAAATTTTCGACAGTAAATGATCAGGGTACCATCGCTGTGTTCGATATTTTGTCTTGTTCTGATGGGAAAATGCTCCGAATCGGCTTCTTTCAATGGATATTTTGCCGGAATAATACCGTCCTCAGCCTTCCTCCCTTTCGGACACCAGCCGCCACATGGTATATTATGATCTATGGCAAAATCAAGTGCTGCCCGGTCAACACCGGTTTGGCCACCTGAAATTATAAAGATGTTAGTCGATTTCTTCAGTCCCATTTGATAAAAATAAGAAAAGTCCGTGGGATACCGGACTTTTCTTAATTAAGAAATATGAAGAAAAAAAGCAACTAAATGGTCGGTTGGATAATTACCATCGACTCTTGATCACTGTTTCGATCGGCAGATAAAAAGTTCTGAAACGAACGGTCCAGTATAAACGAGGCAGGATGGTTCTCCAGATTAATAACCCAGTAAAAACCGTCATTTTTGTTTTTAATGACACAATAAACATCTGTCATCCTGATTTTAAGTTCTTCGTTTTGAAAATCTGCCATGCCGTTCGTTTAAAATCGTTAATTTAATTTTTGTGTTGTTCAGTAGCAGGGTCAAAAATTATACAACTATGTAAATAGTAGAAAATCAATACTTTCAGTTTTTGTTTGTTTCTCAATTTTGGAAATTTATGCATTATCGGGAATCATTGGCAATTTTGGGCAGATATTTCTTACTTAGGATAAAACGGTTCTGATTCTGCTATATTTACATTAAAAAACAAGACAAATTTTATTAATTTTGCAGCCCAAAAATTTAAATTATGTTCGAAGGTTTATCAGAAAAGCTGGAAAGATCATTTAAGCTACTCAAAGGTCACGGCCATATCAGTGAGATTAATGTTGCTGAAACATTGAAGGAAGTTCGAAAGGCTTTGTTGGACGCCGACGTTAGTTACAAAATTGCAAAGGATTTTACTGAAAGTGTAAAGGAAAAAGCCCTCGGCCAGAAAATTCTTACTGCAGTTTCACCGGGACAGTTAATGGTTAAAATTGTCCATGATGAATTGGCGACTTTGATGGGTTCCGAATCGGCTGAAATCAACATCAAGGGGAGCCCGGCCATCATTTTGATCGCCGGATTGCAAGGTTCCGGTAAAACTACGTTTTCTGCTAAACTTGCCAATTTTTTGAAAACCAAACGGGGAAGAAACCCGATACTGGTTGCCGGCGACGTTTACAGGCCTGCTGCAATTAACCAGTTACAGGTGCTGGGTGAGCAGGTAGGAGTGAAGGTTTACTCTGAAGAAGGAAGCAAAGAACCTGTAAAAATTGCCAAAAATGCCATTTCACATGCAAAAGAATATGGTTATAATGTTGTGATCATTGATACTGCCGGTCGGTTAGCCATTGATGAACAGATGATGAATGAGATCAGTTCCATCAAACAATCGGTCAATCCGCAGGAAATCCTATTTGTAGTTGATTCCATGACCGGTCAGGATGCAGTGAATACTGCAAAGACTTTTAATGAGCGCCTGGATTACAATGGTGTTGTGCTGACCAAACTGGATGGCGATACACGGGGTGGGGCCGCACTAACCATTAAAGCCGTGGTGGATAAACCGATCAAGTTTGTAGGGATTGGTGAAAAGATGGATGCTATCGATGTGTTTCACCCAAGCCGAATGGCTGACAGGATTTTGGGAATGGGTGACATTGTTTCCCTTGTTGAACGTGCGCAGGAGCAGTTCGATGTAGAGGAAGCCCGCAAACTACAGAAAAAAATAGCGAAGAACCAGTTCAATTTTAATGACTTTCTGAACCAGATCAAACAAATCAAGAAGATGGGAAACGTGAAAGACCTGATGGGAATGATTCCTGGGGTGGGGAAAGCCATTAAAAATATGGACATTGATGATGATGCATTTAAAGGTATTGAGGCCATTATTTATTCCATGACCCCGGAAGAACGGGACGATCCGAAGATTTTAAATGGGAGCCGAAGGAAAAGAATTGCTATAGGGAGCGGAACCGAAATCCAGGAAGTGAATCAGCTGATCAAGCAATTTGCTGAAACCCAAAAAATGATGAAAGCCATGTCGGGAGGCAAGGGCAAAAATATGATGCGTGCTCTTTCCAATATGAAAAATACGCCGGGAAGATAATGTGAAGTTCGAGGTTCAAAGTAAAAAGTTCAGGGATCAATTTCAAGTTAAATAGGATCAAAATGAAAATAATTGACGGAAGGGAAACTGCTCGACAGATCAAAGAAGAAATTAAAGCTGAAGTAGCCGCTATTATTGACAGCGGAAAAGACAGCCCACATCTGGCTGCGGTATTGGTGGGAGATGACCCTGCAAGCCAGACTTACATTGGCGGGAAGGAAAAAGCCTGTAATGAAGTTGGCATCATTTCATCGGTTTACAGATTGCCGGCCATTACAACCGAAAAGGAAGTACTCGAACTGGTTGATTTTCTGAACAATGATGACCAGGTTGATGGATTCATCGTTCAGTTGCCATTACCCGATCATATTGACGAGAATAAAATTATCCAACGCATTCGCCCGGAAAAGGATGTAGATGGATTTCACCCGGTTAACGTAGGCCGGATGGCACTGAACCTGCCTGCTTACATTTCGGCAACACCATTTGGCATCATCGAACTGATTAAAAGATACCATATTGAAACTGAGGGAAAACACGTGGTAGTGTTGGGCAGAAGTCACATCGTTGGAACACCGGTAAGTATTCTGTTATCGCGTAAAACCAATCCTGGAAATGCTACAGTCACTTTGTGTCATAGCAAAACCAAAAATCTTGCTGATGTGGCTCGCACTGCTGATATTTTGATTGTTGCCCTTGGCCAGAAAGAATTTGTTACAGCCGATATGGTTAAAAAGGATGCTGTGGTGATCGATGTGGGAATTCACCGGGTTCCATCGGATGAGGCTAAATCGGGATATAAGTTGGTGGGAGATGTGAAGTTTGATAAGGTTTCAAGGAAAGCTTCTTTCATAACACCGGTTCCGGGGGGAGTTGGTCCAATGACCATAGTTTCGTTGTTGTCGAATACCCTGAAGGCTGCAAGAAAAGAGATTTATTCTTAATATTAAGTCAAGATTATGAACAGGAAATTATTTTTCACTATTGTTATCACTATAATATTTTCATTGTTTTTATCTGTTGAACCTGGTTTTACGCAAAAAACCACCCAGGAAATCACCAATATTGAGTACCCGGGAATGCCTGAGCTGTATTCTAATTTGCCCGAAAAGGTGGAAGAAACTTCGGGAGTGATTTATTTTGAAAATGCGTTATGGACTTTTAACGATAGCGGCGGAAAACCGGAACTTTACAAGATCGACCGAACCAACGGGAAAATTTCCGGTGAGATCAAAATCAATAATGCCACTAACGTCGATTGGGAAGATATTGACCAGGATGAACAGTTCATTTATATCGGCGATTTTGGCAATAACAGGGGAAACCGGCAGGATCTGAAAATTTATAAAATTGACAAGAAGAAATTGACCGGGAAAGACAAACAATCCGTTGATGCAGAAGTTATTCAATTCAATTACACGGATCAGGCAGATTTTGAAATACAAAACCGTAAACACAATTTTGATTGTGAATCCTTAATCACTTTCGGGGATTCATTGATCGTTTTTACCAAAAACTGGAACAACGGAAAGACGCGGATGTATAAGCTCCCCAAAGATACCGGACAATTTTCCATCAGCCCGGTTGAAACCTTTAATGCAGACGGACTGGTTACAGGGGCGGATTACAATCAGGAAGCGGGCACCTTAGCCCTGATAGGGTATAAGAATTTTATCCCGTTTATTTACGTTATTCAGAATTTTGATGGAAATGGCTTTGGGAATAATGCAATTTACAGGATCAACCTGCTCAAAATGAAAGATTCTCAAACCGAAGGAATTTACTGGAAATCAAACGATGAAGTCCTGATCTCAACCGAAAGCAGTGGCGATTGGCAACCATCGGCTTACATTTTAAATATAAATCAAGTACTGAATCTGGCCGGGTTTGGACAATAAATTCAAATGACCGACAAAGAATTACTGGAAAATGGCCTGACGCTTCCTTTGATGGAAGATTTTTACACCTTGCAGGGCGAAGGGTTTCATACAGGCAAACCGGCTTATTTTACAAGGATCGGAGGTTGCGACGTGGGTTGCAGCTGGTGCGATGTGAAAGAGTCGTGGAATGCTGAAATATGGCCGCTCACAAAAACGGATGAGATCGTCAAAAGGATTTCGGCCTGCCCTGCAAAATCGGTTGTAGTCACAGGAGGCGAGCCCCTGATGTACAACTTGGATTACCTCTGTAAACAGTTGAAATCAGCGGGATTTAAAACTTACCTGGAAACATCCGGTTCACACCCGTTGAGCGGCGACTGGAATTGGATTTGTCTGTCACCCAAAAAGTACAGCCCTCCACTAGAGGAAATTTATACCAAAGCGGATGAATATAAAGTTATTATTCAGACAAAGGGTGATTTTGAATGGGCTGAGAAAAATGTCAGCAGGTTACGAAATGATTGCAAACTTTTCCTGCAACCCGAATGGAGCAAAAGAAATATAATGATGGAAGCGATCATTGAATATGTCAAGGCAAACCCAAAATGGAGAATTTCCTTGCAAAGCCATAAATATATGGGGATACCGTAATATGAACTCAGGAAAGCTAAAATATCCAACTTTAATAATACTTTTAATAGTTGCCAATCTGTTACCCGCACAGGATTTTGATCTTTCGACCAAATCGCGCAAAGCAAAAAAATATTACGAGGCAGGTGAGTTATATTTGCGAAAACAGCTCATCGACGAGGCTGAAATGAATTTTCTGGAGGCCGTAAATGAAGACCCTGATTTTTTCGAAGCCTATATGCTACTGGGAGATATCAACGAACAAAAAGAATTTGATTCCATTGCTGTGAGCTATTACCACAAAGCCAGTGAAATTAATCCGGGTAAATTCCCTGCGGTTTTCAAAATCATGGCCGACATCGAATATGAAAATGGGTGGTACGATTCTGCATTTGTTCATTATAAAACCTTTTTAAACACAAGTGCGGCGCATGGAGAAGGCCAAATTGAGAGTGAAAAAAACCTGGCCAACTGTAAATTTGCCATAGAGGCCATTAAAAATCCGGTTCCATTTCAACCAGTTAATCTCGGGGAGGCGGTCAACTCGGAATGGAATGAATATTTTCCCTGCCTTACAGCAGACAACCTGACTTTACTATTTACACGACTTTTAAAAGATGCACGGTCAATAACAGGCCGGCAGGAGGATTTTTTTATTAGTTATTACGAAAATGGGGCCTGGGAACCGGCAACCGATATCGGTGCACCCATCAATACCAGTTTTAATGAAGGCGCTCCAACGCTTAGCGCAGACGGGAACATTCTCATTTTTACTGCATGCGAAAGCCTTGATGGATATGGCGGTGACCGAAAAGGTTATGGCAGTTGCGACTTGTTTGTATCAAAAAGGGTGGGTATTAATTGGACCATCCCATATAACATCGGGCCACCGGTGAATACCAGGTTTTGGGAATCGCAACCGGCGCTTTCTTCGGATGAAAGAACGCTTTATTTTGTAAGCAATCGAAATAACAATTATGATATTTGGGTGACGGATGTGGATGACCAGGGAACCTGGAGTGATCCGCAAAGGTTGGGCCCGAACATCAATACAAATGGTTATGAAGGTTCGGTATTCATTCATCCCGATAACTGGACCCTTTACTTTTCCTCCGATGGACATGTCGGTATGGGGAAACTGGATATTTTCATGTCAAGGCTGGATGAATCGGGAAACTGGGGGCTACCGGTCAACCTGGGCTATCCGATCAATTCGCCGGGGGATGATAACAGCATCGTCATCAGTGCCAATGGAGAACTGGCCATGTTTGCTTCGGACCGTTCGGATGGATTTGGCGGGCTCGATTTATATGCTTTTCAATTGTATGAAGAAGCAAGGCCTTTACCGGTCAGTTATATGAAAGGTGTTGTTTACGACCGTGTGACCGGAAAAAAACTTGAGGCTAAACTCGAACTTACCGAATTGAGTTCGGGAAAACGGACCATGGAGGCTTTTTCCAATAAAGGAAGCGGGGAGTTCCTGATTTGCCTGCCCACCAATAATAATTATGCACTCACGGTTTCTAGAGATGGATATTTGTTTTATTCGGAGAATTTTTCAATGACCGGAGAAAACTCATCCGTTGATCCGGTATTAAAGGATGTTCCGCTTGAACCTCTAAAACCGGGAGCTAAAATCATCCTGAAAAACATTTTTTTCGAAACGGATAAATATAACCTGAAAGAGGCATCTTCTATAGAATTGCAAAAAATAATCACACTGATGAACAAGAATCCTGGGATCAGAGTTGAGATCAGCGGCCACACAGATAACGTGGGAAGCGATAAATATAACCAGGAATTGTCTGAAAACAGGGCAAAAACCGTTTTTAATTTCCTGATCGAACATGGTATTGATAAGGAGCGGCTGGTTTACAGGGGATATGGTGAATCAAAACCAATTGATACAAATGAAACCGAAGCCGGCAGGGGCAATAATCGACGGACGGAATTCAAGATCATTGAATAAGGCATAAGGGTTTGTTAACGAAATGTTAAATCCCGATTCCGGGAACCTATCGGCCTGATCTTTACATATCTTTGCCTTCATTGAATACAACCATCTATGCAATTCAATTGTCAATATTATCAAACCGGCATATTCATATGAAAATATTTACATTTTTACTTATTACCGTTTTTTATTTGAGCCTGTTTCAAAACACCAATGCACAAAAGCCTTCTTTCGAATGGGCACAGAATGGCGGCAATAGTTCCTTTGCTTCGGGTAATTCAGAAATCATGAGCCTCGGCGACGGTACTTTATTTTTATGCGGTGATTTCCTTGAAACGGCTGTTTTTGGAGATTTCAGCATTAATTCAGAAGGGGAAAATGATGTGTATGTAGCTCTTTTGCAGGAACAGGGCGAAATGGAATGGCTTCAGAGTTTTGGCGGTTCGGATGAGGATTTCCTGAAGGCAGCAGCTACAGATGGCAATGATCATGTGTATTTTGCTACGGCTTTTTATGGCGAAACCCATATCGGAACGGAGACTTTTAACTCCATGGGTAGCCAGGATTTTTACATCGCCGGGTTTAATAAAGATGGCAATTTTTTATGGGCCAGACACATTGGAAGCCTGCAAACCGATTATATAAACTCGATGGATGTTGATAAGGAAGGTAACATTGTAGTCACTGGTAAATTTTATAATGATATAATCTTCGGTGATGAAGTTCTATATTCCAATGGCTCATCCGATTTTTTCATTGCTAAATTTGACCCTTTCGGGAACCTGATCTGGCTGGAACAGGGCGGTGCCGGTTCAACAGATGATGCCAATTCAATCACAACTGATCCGGAAAATAATATTTTTCTCACAGGTTACTTTTATGGTGAAACCCAATTGGGCGATTCCGTTTACACAACGACCAATCCGACCGGTGTTTACCTTGCAAAATACAGCAGCGATGCCGGATTTTTGTGGGCCAGGATCATCGATGGCGATAATCTTTCGAACGTTTCCTTCGTGGAGGCCGAAAAACAAAGCGGTGTTTTTATGAGCGGGAATTTCAGCGGGAATCTCAACCTCGGAAGCCATACTTTCAATACCGGTGAATTCAATACCGACGTCTACGCGGCAAAATTTTCTGATGGTGGTGAAATTTTATGGGCCGTTCATGGGGGTGGGGATGCCTCGGACGATATAGCAGCCTTGGCTGCCGATGAGGCAGGTAATTTGTACATCTCCGGCCATTACCTGATGGACATCACTTTTGGCAACATCACACTGACCTATACGCTTTGTTGCGGTTCACCGGAAATTTATATTGTCAAAATCACACCGGAGGGACAACCCGATTGGGGTGACCAAATATCAGGCGAGAGGGCTTCGGTATGTTCGGTTGATATTAATTTACCCGAACACCTATATGTATCAGGTATTTTCTATGATACATTGAACATTGGAAATTTTACCACCATTGAGGCCAATGCGGATTATAACAATTATTATGCAAGCATCACGTGGCCTGGCGTAACAAATATTAATAATAACTCCAATATTGATAATCTAAATATTTATCCCCATCCTACCCGTGAAATTATTTCGGTTGAATTGGTAAATGCAAGTCAAATTAGGATTTATGACATCCGGGGAAATTGCCTTTCTGCAATCATTACAAATAGTCAAAAAAGCCTGAAAATCTCTGTTTCGGATCTACCAAATGGAATTTATTTCCTTGAGGCATGTGATGGAAATTCCAGGATAGTTTCGGGTAAATTTATCGTTGCCCGTTAGTTTTTTTATCCATCCATAAACAGAAAAACAGGCAGCGGGCCCATCTGATACTTTATTAATCACTTTTTTTCAAATTAGCAACTCCCGGCAAATTGGAACTTATTATATTTGCCCTTTAATCCAATTTATATTAGTAATGAATAAATTTTTGATCCTTTCATCGGTTCTTCTTTTGTCTTTGTTTAATTACAATTCCTGGGCCGATGAGGGCATGTGGATACCGCTTTACCTCGGTGAATTGAATGAGGCCGAAATGCAGGCCATGGGAATGAACATCACTGCTGAGGAAATATATAGCGTTAACCGGTCGAGCCTGAAAGATGCCATTGTAATATTTGGCGGGGGATGCACCGGTGAGCTTGTTTCGGATCAGGGTTTGATCCTCACAAACCACCATTGCGGGTACAGCAGAATCCAGAAACATTCATCGGTGGAACACGATTATCTGACCGATGGCTTTTGGGCCATGGATATGTCACAAGAACTGCCGAACCCGGGTTTGACCGTTACATTCCTGGTTCGGATGGAAGAGGTTACGGATCAGGTATTGGAAGTTGTGGATGAAGCAATGACTGAAGTTCAGCGGAATGCGGCGATTCGTACCCGGATTGATTCGCTGGAAAAAAAGGCCGTCAAGGACAACCATTACAAGGCAGTGATCAAACCGTTTTACTATGGCAAC
>JAFGBL010000101.1 GCA_016933115.1 Bacteroidales bacterium
AAGGAAGCCGATGCCTACACCATCGAACACGAACCTGTTGCCGACATCGACCTGATGGAGCGGGCAGCAAGGGAATTGTGTGAATGGATACTGGCCAAGTCCGAACCTGATAAACCTTTTAAGATTTTTTGCGGCCTGGGCAACAATGGCGGAGACGGATTCGCCCTGGGCCGCATGCTGGCCGAAGCCGGGATGATGGTGGAGGTTTATACAGTGAGGTTTTCGGATAAAATGTCACCCAGTTGTCAGACCAATTTCGACCGGCTGAAAAAGATCAAACCGGTTAAAATAACTGATATCTGTGAAAATGATAAATTTCCGGAGATCAAAGAAAATGAGATTGTGGTAGACGCTATTTTCGGATCGGGGCTAACACGGCAGGTAAAAGGTTTTCCGGGAGATATAATTGATCACATCAACAACAGCAAGGCTGTTGTGATTGCAGTTGATGCCCCCTCTGGCTTTTTCTGCGATTCAACCAATAAAGAACACACGGGTTCCGTCATCCATGCCGATTACACCTTGTCGTTCC
Organism: Bacteroidales bacterium; assembly: GCA_016933115.1. Lineage (GTDB taxonomy): Bacteria > Bacteroidota > Bacteroidia > Bacteroidales > JAADJA01 > JAADJA01. Next base: position 533 of record JAFGBL010000101.1, read on the forward strand.
AGTTTCCCAAGCTGGGTTTCCTGTTCCCTGAGAACGAGGAGTTTGTTGGCGACTGGGAGATTTTGCCCATCGGGTTACACCGGGATTTTATCAATATGGTGGAGGTAAAGTATTATTATGTCGATCCGCTGGATTGCAAAAACATCCTGAAACCAAGGAGCAAGTTTTCCCACAAAGGCACCTTTGGGCATGGATTACTGATTGCAGGAGGATATGGTAAAATGGGCGCTGCAGTTCTGGCTTCCAAATCCGGCCTGAAGGCCGGCGCCGGACTCATCACAGCCCACATCCCGAAAAAAGGATACCACATCATTCAGACCGCTGTCCCCGAAGTTATGGTAAGCATCGACCCGCATGAGGAGGTCTTCTCCGAAGTCCCGAAACTCGGTAAATATTCCGCTATCGCTGTCGGGCCGGGGATCGGAATTAAAGAAGAAACCCAAAATGCCTTAAAAGTACTGATTCAAAATTCAGGATTGCCATTGATATTCGATGCCGATGCCATCAACATCCTGGGAGAAAATAAAACATGGATTTCATTTATTCCCAAAGACAGCATCTTTACTCCACACCCCAGGGAATTCGAGCGGTTGATTGGCAAAGCAGGTGATGACTTTGAGAGGAACCAAATGCAGCGGGAGTTTTCGATCAAGCATCAGGCTTATGTTGTATTGAAGGGAGCTCACACAGCCATCACTTGCCCCGATGGAAGCTGTTATTTCAATTCTACAGGCAATCCGGGTATGGCAACCGGCGGAAGTGGCGATGTTCTGACCGGTATTTTGCTGGGGCTGATGGCCCAGGGATATTCCTCAAAAGATGCTTGCATCCTGGGCGTTTACCTTCATGGCAAAGCCGGTGACCTGGCCGTGGAAAAATGGGGAGCCGAAGCGCTGATCGCAGGCAATATTACTCATTGCCTGGGAAAGGCATTCAGCAGTTTGTATTGAAAGAACAATCACATTTCATTAAGATACTACCTTTTTAATAATTAAAGATAAAGTCGATGTCGTATATTAGCCTGCAAAACTAGCTTGTATCAACTGATTCACTAACTTTACCAATTAATTCATTTGAATGGGTCGAAAAAACTATTTTCCCTATCTGACCATTGCGGTCATTTTTCTCATCATGCTGGTAACCGCTTCCAACATCCATTGGGGCAAAGATTACTGGAAAGGCATTTTAGGAGCCGATGCAAAAGGTTATTATGCGTACCTGCCTGCCGTTTTTATTTACCATGACCTCAATTTTGATTTTTTCAGGGAAATTGACCAACAAAAATATTACAGTGAAAACCTTTATTATGAATACCGGACAACGGTTGATGGGAAAGTGATTAACAAATACTATTGCGGAACTGCAGCCGCAGAACTTCCCTTTTTCCTCATCGCCCACACAGCAGCAAAATTGCTTGGCTACGATGCTGACGGATATTCCAAAATCTATATGGTTTGGATCAACATCGGGGCTATTGTTTATATGATTATTGGATTATTTTTCCTCATCCGCACCCTGAATTTTTACAAAATCAGGGCATGGCCAAAGGTAGTAACATTGATAACTGTTGTTTTCGGCACCAACCTGTTCTATTATGCTGTGAAGGAGCCGGGCATGTCGCATGTATATTCTTTTGCTTTTATTTCCATGTTTGTTTATTATGCCAAAGCATATTTGGTGCTGTTTCCAAGAAGTCATATACCCATCCTTTCGGCATTGCTTGGAATCATAATATTGATCAGACCGGTGAATGGTTTGATCATCCTGATCTTGCCATTCCTGGCAGGGAACTTTAGAATATTGAAGCAAGGCCTGTACTTTTTATTCGGAATCAGGAACCATGTATTGATTGGAATTTTGATCTTCATCGCCATCATTTCCCTACAGTTTATCATTTACCAGATTTCAACAGGGCATTTTTTTATCTATACTTACAAAGGGGAAGGTTTTGATTTTCTGAACCCTTATTTCATCGACATTCTTTTCAGTTACAAAAAAGGGCTGTTCCTGTACACACCCATCTACCTGATTTCATTCGCCGGTTTGTATTTTATCTGGAAATTTTCACGTTTTGAATTTTATTCCTGGATTTCATTTTTTGGGGTTATTACTTATGTTTTTTCATCGTGGTGGATGTGGTATTATGGCGGAAGCTTTTCATCCCGCGTTTATGTTGAATTTCTTCCTGTTTTTATGATCCTGTTGGCAGTTGCACTTAATGAAATCAGAAACAAATTCCTAAAATCCTCCTTTATTACCTTAATTTTCATGCTGATTATTATTTGCCAGGTACAGACCTATCAATACCGCTATTACCAGATCCACTGGTCCGAAATGAATAAGGAAAAATACTGGGATGTGTTTTTAAGATTCGATAAATTGAACAAATAATGTAATGAGACCTTTGCAAAATAGCACCCTCAAGTCTAATTTTCATTTTTGAACTGTTTTTTTATCATTTCAGGTCAAAAAATTTTCAATAT
>JAFGBL010000102.1 GCA_016933115.1 Bacteroidales bacterium
GCCAGGCATAGTACACAAACCAGCAATAATTTCAGGATCATTTTCATTGGATGAGGTTCTAAATTAAACAATTAATTAATGGGGACACTAAAACCCTTCAAAATTTTGCTAACGATTCAAAATGCTCAACAGAAGCAGTTAAAATTACTAATTATTTATTTTATATTTTTGCCATTATTAATTTAGAAGGCATGCCAATATTAGGATCTATCATAAAGAAAGCATACGAAATAAGGAAAATTCCTATTGACCAGAAAAAGAGGAAGCAAACCGATCCTTACGAGACGCAACTGCAAGTATTAAAAAAACTATTGAAAAAAGCACAGTTCACTTCTTTTGGCGAATATTTCGATTTTGCGCGGATACTGCATTCGCCCGATATAATTGAGGCCTACAAACAGAGTATTCCCGTTTACGATTACAATACCATGTTCAGGAAATGGTGGTACCGGGCACTCAATGGAGAGTCGTTTGTTGCCTGGCCGGGAAGGGTGAAATACTTTGCATTGACTTCGGGCACTTCCGAAGCAAGCAGCAAGCAAGTTCCGGTTACAGATGATATGATCAGGGCCATTCGCAGGGCAAGTATCCGTCAACTGGTATCATCGGTTAAATTTGATCTTCCCCTTGAATTTTATGAAAAAGGCTGTCTGATGATCGGTGGAAGCACACACCTTCAATACAATGGAACCTATTACGAAGGCGATCTTTCGGGGATATCTGCAGGAAACCTGCCGTTCTGGTTCCAGCATTTTTATAAGCCGGGTAAAAGGCTGTCCAAGGAGCGCGACTGGTCGACCAAGCTGGCTGAGATGGTTAAGAAGGCCAAAAACTGGGATATTGGGATAATTGTTGGTGTGCCGGCCTGGATCCAGATTTTACTTGAAAAAATCATTGAACATTACCAGGTGAAAACCATTCATGACATCTGGCCGAACCTGTCGGTATATGTTCATAGCGGTGTAGCGTTCGGACCCTACGTAAAGAGCTTTGAAAAATTATTCGGCAAAAAGGTTTATTTTCAGGAATCGTACCTGGCATCAGAGGGATATATTGCATATCAGAGCGGTTTCGACGGTAACGCTATGGAAATGATTCTGGATAACGGAATCTTTTTTGAATTTATCCCCTTTAACGATGAAAATTTCGATGGTGAAGGGAACCTTAAAAGCAATTCGAAAACATTTACCATCAAGGAAGTTGAGGAAAACAAGGAATATGCATTGTTACTGAGCACATGTTCGGGGGCCTGGAGATACCTGATCGGCGATACCATTAAGTTCACATCCAAAAAAAGAAATGAAATAATGATCACTGGCAGGACGAAACACTTCCTGAGTATTTGCGGTGAACACCTTTCGCTCGAAAATATGTCGAGGGCCATTGAAATGCTTGAAAGTGAACTTAATGTTGAGATTGGTGAATTTGCTGTTGCCGGCATCAAATATGATTCCCTGTTTGCCCACCAGTGGTACCTGGGCTGTGATTGTGATTTGGATCCTGTCATTGCCAGGAAAAAAATAGATGAATACCTGAAGGTTTTAAATGATGATTACCGGGTGGAGCGTATTGAAGCGATCAAAGATGTTTTCGTGGAAGTACTTCCCAACAAGGTATTTTCCGACTGGATGAAATTAAAAGGCAAGGAAGGTGGAGCCAATAAGTTCCCGAGGGTTCTGAAAAAAGCATTGCAGGATGAATGGAAAGAGTTTGTCAGTAGTTACCAAAACGTATAATCTATATAAAATTCAATGGGACCATTTACCCAGGGCGTATTACTTGGTTTAACATTTGCAGTGCTTTTGGGTCCTGCATTTTTTGCTTTAATCCAAACCAGCATCCATCGTGGATTCAGGTCGGGTGCATTGCTTGCCCTGGGAATATTCCTCAGCGACCTGTTCGCCCTGGTACTCTGTTATTTCGGTGCTTCCCAAATACTGGGTAACGATCCCCGTGAAAACACGTATTTCAGCATGATCGGCGGAATTATTTTGGTCATTTTCGGGACCTATACTTTTAGCCGTAAAGTTGTAGAGTCCAATGATGGTGATAACAACTTTCAGGAAAATAAACCGGCTTTTTACGTTTATATTATCAAAGGTTTCTTCCTGAATGCCTTTAACCCGGGGATGTGGTTCCTTTGGATTACTATTGTGGTGAGTGTGGGTGCAAATTTTGGAGTAAACAATCGTTCGATTATCATTTTCCTGGCAGGAATCCTGGTAACCATTTTTGGCACTGACCTGCTCAAATGTTTCGTGTCGCAACAGATCAAGCATTTTGTCAATGCCAGGGTAATGACCTGGATGAACCGGATCGTGGGAATAGTACTGACCGGGTTCGGCACCTTCCTGATTATTAATGTCCTGGTGGATCTTGAAAGTATGATTTTATTTTACAAAGAATTGTTCCCTTCAGGAACATGACCGGTTCCTAGAAACTCCGCTGACTGTAACCCTGAACATCAATCAGGTAATTAATTCCAATGTATAATCCGCCCCATAAATTATGTGAGGGTGAATATTCACCAGAAATGTCATTGAGCCTGTAAGCAGTTGCATTGATATCCATAAACCCATAATTTCCGCGAAAACCGGCAGTCAGGAACAGTTGTTTGGTGAAATAAATATCGGTTCCGACATCCAATGCAAAACTGAAGTCGATACTTTCGAAGCGCTCGGTAATATCACCTGCATCGGTAACAAAGTCTTTTCCATCGAGGTTGGTTATCTCGGTTCCGATCTTTTTACCGTCACGAATATAATCCTGCGTTGCCTCAAGCAAGTATCCCAACTGCGGGCCAACTAAAAAACGGAACTTGGCTTTGTGTGTTCCAAAAGTATATTTAAAAAACAATGGGATATTCAGATAAGAAAGTTTTATATCCCTTTCAACCTTTGTAAAATTGTAAGCGATGCCGGTATTGGGATCTGTAAAGGCTTGTTTACCTTCGTACTTTTGTCCCTGGGCCGAATATTGAATTTCAGCAACTACTGCAATGTATTCATTGAAGTAATATCCGGCTGTAAATTGCACACCATAACCCATTTTAGGTGCAAAATCTATTTCAGGCTCACCATAAAAATTCTGGTTGATAATTGAGGTACTCGTCAGGGCACCGCCCAATCCCAATACGATTTCCTTTCCTTTTTGTCCGTATGCAATTGATCCGACAAAAATGAATGCTGCACAGATTGATAAAAATTTTTTCATTGCGTAGAAATTTTAATTTGAATATACCCATAATCGCTGTGATTATACAGGGTAAAGAGGGCTAAAGTTACAAATAAATCAGCAGTAAAATTCATAATTTAAAATTTTTAACCCGGATTAAACAGTGCTGAAATAATCTGAGGCCCGATTATTTATTAGCTTTGCGCAATGATATTGGTAACCGGAGGTACAGGATTTTTAGGAGCCCATCTCATTGTAAAACTCCTAAAATCCGAAGATAAAATAAACGTCCTGATAAGGCCCAAAAGTAAATTTGAGCTTTTGAAACGTGTTTTTGTCTTTAACCGCCTTTCGTTTGAAGAACTTTCCAAAAAAATAACCTGGATCGAGGGTGATTTACTGGATATTTACACACTGGAATCGGCTCTGGAAGAAATAACAAAAATATACCATGCAGCGGCTATAGTCTCTTTTGATTCTGCGGATCATAAGCACATGATGGAAGTAAATGTTAAAGGCACTGCCAACCTGGTAAATGCCGCTTTGGAAAAAAACGTAAAGAAAATTTGCCATGTCAGTTCCATCGCTGCTTTGGGGCGAGCCGACAGCAATATTGTAATCGATGAAAAAACCGTGTGGAAAACTTCGGGTAAAAATTCCACCTACGCCATTAGTAAATACGGTGCAGAGCGTGAAATCTGGCGGGCCATGGAGGAGGGATTGAAAGCAGTGATAGTGAATCCGTCTATTATTTTAGGCCCAGGAGAAATTAATAGCGGAACTGCAAAATTGATTAAAACAATTATAAACGGACTTAAATTTTATACTGAAGGGATCAATGGTTTTGTTGATGTTCGCGATGTGGCAGAAATCATGGTAAAACTGATGGAAAGCGACATTTCGGGTGAGCGTTTTGTTGTATCGGCCAGCAACGTACCTTACAGGGATATTTTCAGCATCATCGCTAAATACCTGGAAAAACCTGCGCCAAAATACAAAGCTTCCAAGTGGATGGGGGAGATGGCCTGGCGAATGGAATACCTGAAAGGAAAATTAAATCGTACAAAGCCCCTGATTACCAAAGAAACTGCGACTACCGCCCTTAACAGGTATCATTATTCAAATGTAAAAATTAAAAACCTGCTGGATTACAGCTTTATTCCTGTAGAAGATACACTGCGTGATGCCTGTAATTTTTATATGGGCAATAGTTTCTGAAAATTTACGTAGTATTATCATTTATGCAAGATTTCACAATGCTATTTTTATATCTTTGCACCTTGAATTTTATTGCTGTTATAACTTGCAGTTATCATGAAAAAAATTTTGCTGGTTTATTGGCCTGAACAGGGTAATGTGGAAAACGTTGCCAAAAAATTTTTAAACCAATTTAGTAATGAACAGTTGGATCTGTTTTCGGTAGCCGATGTTAAACCCGAAACCCTGGCATCATATGATTACTGGATTGTGGGCGGATCCACTTCCGGTTCACATGTGTGGAAAGATGCAGACGATTCATTCCGTTGGTGGGATTTCTTCAAAATGCTCGACGGTATTGACTTCTCCAATAAAAAAATAGCCTTATTCGGACTGGGTGACCAGATTTTATATCCACACCATTTTGTGGATGGCTTGAGCATTATGAAAGAAGAATTCGAAAAAAGAAATGCCAGGATATATGGAAAGTGGCCGATTAATGGCTATAAATTCAGTGATTCGGAAGGATTTGAAGGTGAGTATTTCTTTGGATTGGCGTTGGATGAAGATCAACAGAAAGAGTTGACCGAAACCCGGATTACAAACTGGGTAAGCCAGCTTAAAAAAGAGTTTGAATTGGAATAATCAAGATACTTTCCAGAATTATCAGATGTAGAAAAAATCCTTTCCAGGTAACCGGAAAGGATTTATTATTACATCCTTTTCCACACTATAATTCAGGTTTTATTTTTCAAGTACTTTAAATTCCGTCCTTCGGTTCAACTGACGACCCTCCGGGGTATCATTGGACGCTATGGGCTGTGTAAAGCCGTATCCTTTAAAAGCCAACCGGTTCGGATCAATTCCTTTTCTTAACAAATAACCGACCACTGAATTGGCCCTGCGCTCAGAAAGGTCCTGATTGTAGGTAGCCGAACCGACATTGTCGGTATGGCCGCTTACTTCTATCTTCAGCGATGGTGTCTCAACAAGAAGTTTATAAAGGCGGTCGAGTTCGGAAACGGATTCATCCCTTAAAGTAGCTTTGTTGAAGTCATAGAAAATGTTATTCAGCACAATTTTGCTGCCCACCTCAACCCTTTTCAGTAAAATATCTTTTTTGATCTTTTTGGCTACGGCATCTTCAGGAATATTGAAATTTTCGGAATGGAACAAATAATCCTTTTTACTGACCGAAATTCCGTAATTCTTGCCCGGTTTCAGGGAAATAAGGTATGATCCGGAATTGCTATTGGATTCAAAACCGGCCAGGAGTTCATTCTTTGAATTGTCGGTGATCTCAATTGTTGCCTGTAGCGGAATTAATGACACTTCGTCTAAAATGACCCCTTCCAGTACAGTGTTCTGATCGATAGGTGCTGCCGGTTCGGGTGAATAAACGGGGTTTTGATAAGCCAACTGGAATTTATGTGTGCTGGCAAGCATCGGCTTGGCGGTTCCCAGGAAAGTTACGATATAGAGGTCCTGTCCACCATACCCGTCTTTTTTCTGTGAAGAATAATACCCCCTCTGACCATTGGCCGAAAGGGTAAAAAATACATCATTGTCAGGCGTATTGATTGGATAACCAAGGTTTTCAGGATTCGACCACAAACCATCCTTGAATTCCGATTTGAAAATATCAAACCCGCCCATGGTACTGTGCCCATTTGAGCTGAAGTATAATGTTTTTCCATCAGGTGTTATAAATACACCTTCTTCATCGTAGGGCGTATTGATTGTTGCCCCGATATTTACAGGATTCTGCCAACGGTCCTTCGCATCTTTTTTTGAATAATAAATGTCCTGTCCACCATAGCCATCCTCCTTGATGCTGGTAAAATAAAGCGTGGTTTTATCGAAGGTAAGCGAAGCAGAAGATTGCTTCAATCCAGCATTTATATTGTTGGGCAACCTGTCAGGAAGGGTATATTGACTATTCACCAGCATGCTTTGATACAGGCTGTTTCCACCGGCAGATTTGTAAATATAAAGAATCGTTCCATCCGAAGAAATACCTGCTGTCGCATCGTGATTGATGCTGTTCAGGTCGTATGAATTATCCGGGAGTTTCCACCGACCCTCATCATAATATGTTACATACACATCTTCAAAATAATGGGAATCTGAATCTCTTTTGCCACCGGTGGTATTTTCGCGTGATGAGGTAAAGAACATCATGTTTTCTTCAGGCAAAACCAATGGCCTGTAATCAGGATAAGCCGAATTGACGACGTCACCCAGATTATCGACAAAAACCAGGGAAGGGTGAGCCACCATTTCTTTGGCGAACTCGCATTCCTGTACCCTTTTATCCAGCATTTCTGCCTCAGCTGCCAATCGCTCAGGGTTGAGCGAATTTTTATGATCGGTATATTTGGTAATTGCTTTGTCAAACTGATAATCTAAATGATAGGCCCTTGCCAGCAGGAAGTTCACATCATTGTAATCCATTTCATAGCTGATTTTTGAATCAAGGGCAATAGCCTTTTCAAGGAATTTGATCGCATCAGATTTATTATTATCATTAAGATAACATCTTCCGATTTTATAATTGAGCAGTGCATTGTTGGGATTAAATTTATTTGCTTTCAGGTACTGGTCAATGGCCAGGTGGTACATTCCAGGCCCATTGTCATAGAGCTTATCGCCTTCTTTAATGTATTCCAGTGCATTGCTCAGCTCATTCCTGTTGTTGGGAAAATTATATTTTGTAAATTCTACGCTTTGGCCACTCAATTTAAGTGAACCAACCATCATTACTGGAATGAACAACAGGTATATTTTAATTCGTATCATAATATCGTCTCTACTAAAGTTCACTTGCATTGATTGTTAACATATTTTTGAGCAACAGTAACTCCCAACTCCATTGCCTTGTTCCAATCGCGGCAGGCCCCGTCCTCATCCCGTTGCATCTCTTTCACTATGCCCCGGTTTATAAAGGCTTCTCCATAGTTGGCATTTTGCCCTATTGCCTCTGTAAAATCATTTATCGCCCCGGTCAAATCACCCGTCATATATTTGGCAAGTCCCCTGTTATTGAAAGCAAAATAATATTTCGGATTGATGGAAAGTGCCTTTTCAAAATCACTTATGGCTCCTTTGAAATCTTTGGTATTGTATTTAACCTCGCCACGCTGGTTATAAGCTTCATAATTATCAGGATTGATTTTTAATGCGGCAGTCAGGTATTCAAGTGCCTGCTCCGTTTCATTCATTTTAAAATGTAAAATCCCAAGGTTGGTATAAGCAACTGCCATGGTCGGGTCAAATGTGACAGCTTTTGTAAAATCACTTTTGGCTGCATCCAGTTCCTTGAGCTCCATGTGAACGCTTCCACGCTCGTTGTATGCTTCGGCAAAATCGGGTTTTTTCTGAATGGCAAGGTCAAGATCTGCAAGTGCCTGCTGGTAACGCTCCTGCTCTATATTCAGGCATGCTCTGTAGTAATAGGCTTTGGCATAGTCCCTGTCCTTTTGCAGGGCCATCATTAAATTATCCAGTGCCGGTTGCAATTCTTTTTTCATCATGTATGCATAACCCCTGGCGGTATAATATAAAGCTACAGGTTGCTGTTGAATTGCTTCATCAAAATCTGCAATGGCATTGTTGTAATTATTCATTTTCAAATGATAACAACCCCTGTTATAGTAAGCGTTTCCAAAAGATGGATTCAGTGCAATGGCTTTGCTTATCGTAGTTATGGCGGATGAATAATCTTTATCATTATAAATCTCAATACTTTGATTATAGAGTTTGTTGGCCAAAACCATATCCTCCTTATTGGCGTTGCCTTCCTGAACTGGCTGTCCAAAAAGCCAACCCGCCGTCAGGTTGAAAATGATCATGCAGGAAATACAATATACTCTCATTGGTTAAATCAATTTAATTCAACTTGAATCCGAATTAAATTTTATACGGAAATAGTGGATTAGGGTTGGCAAAAAAAATCCTAAAATAACTGGGTCGGACAAAAATTACCAATAATGAGGTTAGTTGGTCAGGACATTTTTATAATGTTCGTACCGGTCAAGGATTTCGTAAACAAAGTTATACGGCTCATCTCCACGGCAATAGCCATATTTAACAACAGAATCATTATAGAATTCCGGTTTTGATTTATTGAGCAGATAGAAATCCACATTGTTTTCCCAAATATTGGGGTCGTGTTCGTACTTTTCAGCCAGCCTGCGGGCGTCATAAACGTGGGCAATTCCCGCATTGTAGGAAGCCAAAACAAATTTTGTCCGTTCATTCTTATCCTTGATCTTATCCTGGAATTGTTTATCGAGCAATTTGATGAAGTCCACACCTGCTTTTATTTGATCTTCAGGAGATGATAGGCTGTCTATCCCAAATTTCTCTGCTGTATGCGGCATTAGTTGCATGAGTCCGAATGCGCCTGCCCAAGATCGGGCTTCAGGATAAAACTGCGATTCCTGGTAAATCAATGAAGCCAGCAAGCGCCAATCCCACCCAATTAGTTTACTGTATTTTTTAATATACTGGTCGTAAGGTGAAATTTTCCCGCCGTCTACCGAAAAATAGTCACTCTTTGCAATGTTGACCGTCCGGGAGTTTTTGAAGTACTTATTATATAAAAAAACATATTTCCTCGATTTTTTAAAATCGGTCAACCAGGTGTTGAGGGTATCCATCAAACCGGAAGCTCCCTTTTTTACCGCCCAGGCCACATTCTGCGAGAAACTGATGGCCGTATTGACATCAATGTCAGGATAATATTTACGGTTTACCAGTGCAATGTATTCATCACTGATGGTATAATCAATCTCTCCTTTGGCAACTTTATCGATTAATTCTTCAACTGTAGCATCAGGGTCCTCAACAATGTTGATATCTGCTCCGATTTCATCCGAAAGGTTTTGAAGCCGTGATTTGAAAATTGTGTTTTTTTGGATATAAACGGTTCTGCCGGCAAGGTCCAATGGATTTCTGATCAATTCGGATTCGATCTCATCCATGGTTTTCATTTTTCTCCAGTTCACTGGTTTTCGCTGCACCAACATCTGTCGGGTCTGATTCAACGGTTCGCTGAAATCTACTATTTTACTCCTTTCCCTTGTAACCGTAAGTCCGAGTGCTATCAAATCGCACTGATCCAGATTGATACATTCGAAACTCTGCTCCACATCATTGATGATCTTGATTTCAAGTTTTACATTGAGATATTCGGCAAATGACTTAAGTAGTTCGTATTGATAACCCATGGGTTCCCCACGGTAAACAAAATAATTGGTAGAGTTGTAATCGGTCGTAGCAACCAGCTTTTTTTCCCTGAGAACCCTGTCGAGGACAACGCATTTAGGCTTTAACGTGTGAATGTTGTTATCAGCAGAATTGCGCACTTCCCGGTTACATGAAAGCACCGCGATTAAAACACAAAACGCAAGGCCATATCTTTTTGTCCGATACAAAACAGGATAAAAGCTTATTGAAACCATTAACGACTAAAATAGTAAAAAATTTGGTTGGTCAACATTCTGAAATTTTCATTTTATAATTTATACGTGATGAAATTATTAAAGTTAATTGATAAAATACTAAATTTGACAAACCTAAACTTCACCAATATGAAAAAAATATTCATTATCCTTTTTATTTCCAGTGTCGCAATCATATCAGGACAATTGGTTCACGGACAGACACAGGCGGGAGCTTTTACCGTTACAGGAGCGGGATACAGTACTGCGGTGGTCACAGATTACCAGTGCGTAGGAATTAATCCTGCCAATCTGGGATGGAAAAGAAACAGTCATATAATGAATGTAGGGTTCGGTGAAATGGATTTTTCTGTTTATTCCGAACCTTTGAAACGCGCATTTGTTGATGAGCTTTTCTCTTCTACCAATACCTTTACTGCTTCCGAAAAACAAGAAGCGGTTGAAAATTTTACAAATACAAAATTACAGCTCGAAGGTAATGTTAGTGGCTTTGGTGTTTCATTCCAGGATGAAAAAATTGGCGGCTTTGGATTTATCGTTAAAGAGCGATTGATGTGGGATTCAAATCTGAATGAAGAAAGTGCCGACATCCTCTTCAATGGGTACAATGCAGCCTATTTTGATTCTCTGGCTGTTGAGGGAACTGATACAACTGGTTATGCGCTAAATCCAGAAAAAGTCACCCAGTTATTTGAGAATACCAAGCTCGAAATGGCCTGGTTCAGGGAATTTAACCTTTCGTACGGAAGAATTATAATCAAACGCGACAAATTCTCAATTTACGGAGGCATTGGGATTAAATACATCAAGGGTTACAGTGTATTCAACTACTCATATAAGGATGGTGTCATCAATGCTTTTTCGGCGTTGAACCCATTGTTTGATGTTGACTATGACGCCTATTCCCCATCGTATATCAATAATACAGAATACCAATCCATCGGAAATGGATGGGGTCTGGATTTTGGAATTACCGCCATGTTGATTGACAAACTCCGGATTTCACTGGCACTGACCGACCTGGGAAAAATCAAATGGGACGGCAATGTTTACGAGGGAGAAGATGCATTTCTCCAGAATATTGAATCTTCAGGATTGGATAATTACAATATTTTCAGCCTGGATGACAATGTTGCCATTAATAACCTGAAATGGGGCGGATGGGAAGGACTCGATAACAAAACTACCGAACTGCCAATGAATTTCAGGGCTGGTGCAGCTTTTCTGCTGAATGATAAATTCGAATTCGGGACCGAATTGTATGTTCCTGCAAATGATGTCCCCGGATCTTATGATAAAGTAATATTTGGTCTTGGAACCAGGATACAACCTGTTAAATGGTTCAGGGGATCCATCGGAATAGTAACCGGAGGTGAAACCGGAACCAATATTCCTGTAGGAATTTCCTTATTTCCCTTCAACAATGATAGTTTCTCATGGGAAATCGGACTGGCCGTAAAAGATATTACTTCATACTTTTCGCAGGATGACCCGACCGTTTCACTGGCAATCGGATTCCTTCGCTTTAGCTTTGGACAATTAATACAAAAAACGAAAACAGAGGAAACCGGAAGCAAATAAAACAAACTTAAACCTTCTTTCGATATCGCCAAACAGCCAGCGACAACAAAATAATGCCATAGATCAATAAGGAGTAAAATTCTTTGGCAATATCACTGAAACCTGATCCTTTCAGCAATATCATTCTGATTACCCGCATAAAATAAGCAAAAGGGTTAACGATATTGACATGTTTCGCCCATTCGGGCATGCTTTCGACCGGGGTAAATATTCCACTCATCAAAATAAATGTCAACAGGAAAAAGAAAATAATGAACATCACCTGTTGCTGGTTGCTGGCCAAAGTTGAAACCAGTAATCCAAACCCGAGTGCTACGAGTAAATATACGGCAGCAAAACCAAATAAAAGCCATAAACTGCCAAGCATGGGTACATTGAACATGATTTTTCCCAAAGTCAAACCAAAGGCTAGTTCCAATAAGGCGATAACCCAGAAAGGAATCAGCTTACCCATGATAAACTGATACTTAATAATGGGTGTAACATTGATCTGTTCGATGGTTCCCATCTCCTTTTCCCTTACGATATTGATCGCCGTAAGGAAAGCACCTATGATAGTTACCAAAATAACCAGGATACCGGATAACATATAAATTTTGTAATCCAGGCTTTGATTGTACCAAAACCGGTAGGATACATCAATCATTTGAACGTGAGCCGGTGCAATGTAATTAACATTTTCTGCAATAATGTTTTTGTTGAAATCAGCTATCACATAGTTTGAATAGGCATTGGTCAATCCGGCGGCTGTTGAATTGATTGCATTAACCAATAATTGTACGGGAGCTTTTCCACCGGTCAACAGGTCCTTTTCAAAATCAGCAGGAATTTGCAGGATCAGATCCGCCCTGTCTTTGGTCATTTCATCGTTAGCTTCTTTTAAATTGAAAGTCGACTTGTTGACTCTAAAAAATGGTGAGCCTTCAAATTTGCTGATCAGTTTGCGCGACATGGATGACATATCCATATCGATAACAACCATGTCGATATTTTTCATGTCAAAGGTTGCAGCATATACCAGGATAATCAATTGCACAAAAGGAATAATAAGGATGATCGGTAACATTGTTTTATCCCGGACGATCTGAATAAACTCTTTTTGTATGAGAAATAAAACGTTTCGCACTTTTTAAATTATCAATGTAAAATTAAAATCTTCTTACTTATTCAAGCCTGATCTTAAACTTCCTCACGCTGAGGGCAATGAACATCAACATCATTCCCACCAAAACCAGGGTTTCTTTCCAAACAAATTCAAATCCGGTTCCCTTAATCATAATGTTTTTAATGATAATGATAAAATATTTGGGTGGTATGATGTAGGTGATCCATTGAAGTATTAAAGGCATATTTTCTATCGGGATTATAAACCCTGATAAAAGCAATGTGGGCAACATCAGTGCAAACATCGAAATAAACATGGCCACTTGCTGACTATTAGCGAGTGTACTTATTAGGATTCCCAGCGAAAGTGCCAGGCTGATGAACAATAAATTTTCAGCAAGCAACAGCCACAAGCTTCCTTTCACTGGCATACCAAAAACAAAATATCCTATCAGTATAATTGTGATCGCATTGATGAAAGCCAGCACCACATAAGGGATGACCTTTCCGATGACGATTTGTGCTGGCCGGAGCGGTGATACCAGCAACACTTCCATTGTTCCCATCTCCTTTTCGCGGGCAATAGAAATAGAAGTCATCATGGCCGAAACCAGCATCAGTATTAAAGCCATGGTCCCGGGCACAAACATGTAAACACTTTTCAATCCCTCGTTAAATATCATTCTCACTTCCGGCTCGATTTGAAGGGGAATTTTCTGTTGCCGGTTTTCCTTTCGGATATAATCCTGTATAATGGCATTGGTATAGTTTACGATCAGGTTGGCGGTGTTGGCATCCGAGGCATCGGCGATCAATTGGATATGGGCAACACCATTCTTAATAAGTTTTTGCCCAAAACCAGGTTCGAACACAATAACCTCTTTTACATCGCCTTCCCTGAAAATATCTTCAATGTTATTGATGCTATTCAAGTTTTCATTGAGGATAAAATAACCCGAAGAGATTATTTTATTGGATAAATTCAATGTGACATCATCCTTTGACTGATCGAAAATAGCAATTTTAATATCCTTAATATCATTGGTGACAACATAGCCAAAAATCAACAACTGGGCAACAGGTATCCCGAACAATACCAGCAAAGTTCTCGGATCCCTCATAATGTGGTAAAATTCCTTTTTTACAAAGCCCAGAAATTTTTTCATATCTATCAAATTCGATAAAATCGATTATTCCCCATTTTAAAATTAATTTTTTACCCTGGCCAACTTCAAAAACACCTCGTTCATACTATCCACATGATAGGTTTTTTTCAACTCCTGTGGGCGGTCCAGTGCTTCTATCCGGCCATCCACCATGATGGAGACCCGGTTGCAATATTCGGCCTCATCCATATAATGAGTGGTTACGAAAACCGTGATCCCGTTATTGGCTGCTTCATATATCATATCCCAGAATTGCCGGCGGGTGATCGGATCGACACCTCCTGTGGGTTCATCCAGGAAAACGATTTTCGGCTTATGAAAAATCGCAACGGAAAATGCCAGCTTTTGCTTCCATCCGAGTGGCAAAGACGCAATGAGCTCATTCTTCAAATTTTCAATTTTCAACCGGTCGAGCAACTCCTCCAGGCGAATCCGGATATCTTTTCGCGACATTCCGTAAATTCCCGCAAAAAACCGGATATTTTCCTTTATCGTTAGGTTCTCATAGAGCGAAAACTTCTGGCTCATATATCCGATATTCCTTTTGATCTGGTTGGTTTGCCTGTAAACATCGTAACCCGCCACCTCCACCTTCCCTGAAGTAGGAACCGACAGTCCACACAATATTTTGATCGCTGTTGTTTTACCTGCCCCATTCGCCCCCAAAAAACCAAATATTTCTCCCTCCTTCACCTCAAATGTCAGGTGATCGTTCGCAGTGAAATTCCCGAACTTTTTTACCAGGTCTTCAACCTTGATGATGGAGTTATTAAATTTTGTTTTCATCGGTCATCAATTCCATGAAACAATCTTCGATTTCCGGATCAATTTTCCCAATTTCTATCTGTTCATGATTTTTACCTTCCAGGTAATGAACCAATTCCGCTTTTTCAAATCCTGACTTGACGGACAAATGGATGGTATCTCCAAACCGAAATGCCGAATTCGATTTGGAGAAGTTACGGAGGTCTTCCAACAAATCAAACATATTATCTGTACAAATGCTATACAGGTCATGAGCATACTGAACTATGATCTTTTGCGGTTCCTCAATGCTCAAAATCCGTCCTTTTTGAATAAGGGCCACCCGGTCGCATAATATTGCTTCATCCATGTAAGGTGTAGAAACCAATATGGTAATTCCTTCTTTTTTCAACGCTTTCAGCATTTCCCAGAATTCCTTCCTCGAAACGGCATCCACACCGGTTGTGGGCTCGTCCAGGATCAGCACTTGTGGTTTATGGATCATGGCACAGGATAAGGCCAGCTTTTGTTTCATACCACCCGAAAGCTTGCCTGCCTTACGGTTCTTAAATGGTTCAATCTGACTGTAAATGTCTTTGATGAGATCATAGTTTTGTTGAATAGATGTTCCGAATATGGTTGCAAAAAACTCCAGGTTCTCCTGCACCGTCAGATCAAAATACAATGAGAACCGGCCGGGCATATAACCGACAATCTTCCTTATTTCGCGATAGTCTTTAACCACATCAAATCCTTCCAGGCTGGCCATTCCGCTATCGGGTACCAGCAATGATGTCAGTATCCTGAAAAGGCTTGTTTTTCCCGCTCCATCCGGTCCGATCAACCCAAAAATCTCGGCATGCTCTACCTCCAGCGACAGCCCGTTGAGAGCGGTACTATTTCCGTATTTTTTGGTTACATCCTTTACTATGATTGAAGCTTTTTGCATAAATCTAATTGGTCGTTCGTGTCCAGTAAGTAGTCCTCCCGATCCATGAGATGCCAATAAATCCCCTTACCTTCAGCTTATCCACGGTTTCCATTTTCATGTAGCAGGAGTATGTATTTCCGCTTTTCGGATCATAAATTTCACCGTCTTCCCATACACCATCGCCGTCATAAACGAAATCCTTCACTAAAAGCAATCCCATAACCGGCCTCGATTGCAGGGCCTCATCCGGGTTTTCATCATCCAGTTTGGGTTTGCCTGTTTCGGGATCAATGGGTTCATCAAGCCAAATGATCTTTCCGAAATAGTGATTGTTTTCCTTGTAAACTTCAATTTTGGCATCTTTTTCCTCGTTGAACCAGATACCCAGTACATCGTCTGCTTTATAATCCTGGGCAGAAGCCATAAAGGCCCAAGCGATGAAAGTTGTAATCAAAAGGTGTTTCATGTTTTTCTATTTAATGATTGATATTATTGATTCATTTTAAAATTAACTTCACCGGGCATACCAATTTTCAGTCTCCCGTCATTTTTTACTCTGACTTTAATGGCATATACCATGTTCACGCGCTCCTCTTTGGTTTGGATGATCTTTGGTGTAAATTCAGCCGATTCCGAGATCCAGCTTACAGATCCTTTCAAATGCCGGTTTTCTTTTTTATTTTCATCTATCAATACCTCCACTTCCTGTCCCAATTGAATTTGGGGTAGCTGGGCACCGCTTACATACACCCTCAAAAACAGCTCATTCATATCAGCAATTTTATACAACGGTTTTCCAAATGCCGTGATTTCATTCGGTTCGGCATATTTTACCAGTACTGTTCCATTGATGGGATTAATAATTTTACATTTCTGAATGGACTCTTCCACTTGTGCCATCTGTGCAACTACCACTTCCTGTTCGGCACGAATGGAAGCATACTTTGTCTTTGTGGATGAAATCTGTTTATCAATCACTTCAATGGCACCATTGATATCATCCAGTTGCTTTTGTGTCGCGGCTGCGTCCTTTAGCATATTTTCGATCCTGTTTTTATCTACCAGAAGGTTCTTCTTTTGTTGCTCCTGCACCTCAATTTGTGCTTCAATATTTGTAATGTTGCTAGATATGGCATTTTTTTGGGCCAACAATTGCTTTCGTTTTAAAATGAGATCAGTAGTATCTACGACACCAACCGGTTTTCCCTTTTCCAATTGTTGCCCTTCCTCGACATCAAAAAAAAGCAATTTGCCATTGGATTCAGACGAAATGATGAAATCATCTGCTTCAAAATTTCCATAAGCATCAGAAACTTCATTGTTCGAATTGCACGATGCTAAAACTATGATAATGAATGGGATAAAATATTTTGTTTTCA
>JAFGBL010000103.1 GCA_016933115.1 Bacteroidales bacterium
ACCCATATATTTTTCACCGCTGGCATCGTCTGCAAAAATTTTCACGGTAACTTCATAAGCATCGGGCGAAAGATTATTCACTACCCACCCTGTGTCAACGCGGCTTAGGGTTCCCAAACCAGCAGGGTTGATGCGCGGTTTGAGTTGTGCGTCTGCTTTTCCTGATGCAGAAATGGATACCGGGTTATCAACTCCACGGTAAAATACATTCATTTTTGTAGCCGAAACGGTAGCTGACGGTTTCGCTACGATATATTCATGTTTGAAGTGGTAATCGTTGGTTCCACCCCAGGGGGTTTTCAAACGTATGATTCCGGCATATTTTTTTGTTCCTTCGGTACTTGCCGGCAGTATCAGTTCAACGGAACCTTCCTTTCCCTCGATTCTTTTGGCATTCGGTATCATGGCACTGGTCATGGTGTCGGCATTTTCCAGTACATAAACTTCAGGGTTTTGTTTTGTATCGTATGCCGCAACAAGAATTTCAGCTTTGTACTCATCACCCTGGAATACATAACTGCTATTGGAAATAACTTTTGCATCAACTTCATCGAATTTAAAGTCTTCTGCTGAAATGGATGAATATAAATAATTGACAACATTTGCTTCAGCATTGTAGACTTCAGCTATCAGCTTGTTGAGAATGGTGACATCGGCAGCCAGAATGGTTCGATAAAAGTGATGTCGTTCCCACGACTCTTTGTTCCCATCAGCATCCCTGTAATCACCGTCGGTTTTTAACCCAAGATTAAAATTTGGCCGGTCATTCTCATTGATAAATTTTAGCAAGTTTTCTTTAAAGAATGCTATACTGTCGAGCAAGTTTACAGCTTCACCTTTTTTGGTATCGGTCCCCATGAAAAAATTGGTAGGTGAGTCGTAATTGTCCTTTTTATTGACCATTTCAAGTCCGATGGTATCTGCAACTTCCAGAGGAATTCCTTCAGTTTCAGAAATTACCTGGGCTTTCAGCAGGTCGAGGTAATTGACCATCCGTTGGGAATACTTTTTAATATGCTGAGCTTTGTTCCAGTAATCTTCAACTTTAGCAGGATTAATTTCCATTTGCTTATCAAAGTCACTATAAATTTCGTCAATTTTATTTGAGAATTGGGCATTGGTTGTTTCCATACTTTCATTAACAACCAGGAATGCACTTAAAATTTCACGGGAAACATTCAGCGCAAGCAATGCTGTAAGAACCAAATACATCATGGCTATCATCTTTTGCCGTGGAGTTTCCTTATATCCAGCCATTCGTTTTTCTCGTTTTTAGTTTTTGATTTTTCACAAATTAATAACTCTGCTACTTATCGGATTTTACGTTCATCGCTGTCAGCATATTTCCATAAACCGTATTGAGTGCAGCGACTTTTTTCGATAAGTTCTCAAGCTCTTCATTGTACCTGATCGTTTTATCTGCTGACTCATTCAGTTTATTTAGGAATAAATCCAAGCCGTCTTTAAGTTTTGCTGTTGCTTCAACCTGGTCAGATGTACCTTGCAATTGATTCTTAAAAATAGTATTCAGCGCATCAATATTTTGCTGGTATTTGGAAGTATTTTCAATAGAACCGTTCAGGTTGGTTACGAATTTTTCCAGTGTTTCCTGCAATTTACCGGCTGCTTCGGTTTGTACCTTAGAATTCTGAAGTTGCATTTCGTATGCGGCATTCAATGCTGCAAGGTTACCTGATATTTTATTCAGTTGTTCGCCGTATTTGTTTTCCCTAAGTGCCGTAAAGTCGAGTGCTTCGGCTGATAAACTCAGGGCATCGGCTGACTTGCTGTAATTTTCAGCCAGTTTATTTGCTGAAGCGGTAGCTGCTTTTACACTGTTAGAAAAATCTTTTGTTGCATCCAGGTCACTTTTTATTGATTCGGATGCCTGTGCATAAATACCTGACAATCCGCTGGCCGATTCAGATGCGCTTTTGAGCGATCCCAATAATTCTTCAGAAGCGCTGATATCCCTGTTGATGGTTTCGCTCTGTTTATTGTATGATTCAGCAAGTGTTTCAACCGATTCCGATGCACCTTTAACCCGTTTGGTAAATTCATTAGTGGCAAGTGCTGCATCAGCAACATTGCTTAATTTTTGGGTATTATCGCTCAAATTTCTCAAGCCCTGTCCGAGACTTTCGATCAGTTCTGGTCCGATTTTCGCATCGGCCAGCATTTGGTCGAGGTCTTCCGTTAGGCCTTCTTTTTTGATTTTTCCTGATTCTTCGATTTCTGCTGAAACGCCGTGATACATGCCTGCCAACTCGGGGTAAACCAGGCTCCAGTCAGGTTCCACGTGAGGAGGTTCAAATGCCGAGAAGAAGAAAATGATGGACTCGGTACTCAAACCTATAATCAGCATGATATCAGCACCGGTATAGTGGTTGATTTTAAAAAGGGCGCCCAGGATTACGACAGAAGCTCCCCAGCCGTAAAGTTTAGCCATGAAGTTTTTAAATCCCCGGCTTTTTACAATGTTGCTTAATCCCATGATAAATTCTTAAAAATTTAAAATGTTTACACTCTAGTTAATTGGTTTTCTTTATTTTTTATAAATATGAGAGGCTTTTGCAGGGTTATCATCCTTTTGACGGCCCAGGAAGGGTTGAACGCACCTGAACCCGATAAAGGATTTGGCAGTATCCTGGTATTCATAGGTACGGGTTGCTACTTCCATATAATATTCAATATCTTTCCATGATCCGCCTCTGACAACCTTTCTTTTCAGAACCGGTGGGTCGTTGACGTCGGCATTGTACTGATAATGCGGGTTCAAATCCCAGGTGAAGTTGTAGGATGATTCATCGAAAGCATCTGCTGTCCATTCGGCCACGTTACCTGACATATCATACAGTCCCCAGTCGTTGGGTGGATAATGTGCTACGATGATCGGTGTGGCACCACCATCATCGGTATAATTACCGCGCAGTGGCTTAAAGTTACCAAGGAAGCAACCTTTGTCGTTTCTGGTATACGGTCCGCCCCATGGATAAGGATTGAAATCATGTCCGCCCCTTGCTGCCCATTCCCATTCAGCTTCGGTGGGCAACCTGAAATCATGAATGCTGGCCTCTCCTTTTTTACGGGCGAGATATTTGTTTTTCAGTTGGGTACGCCAAACACAAAAAGCTCGTGCCTGCTGCCAGTTAATACCAACAACCGGATAATTATCATAAGCCGGGTGCCAGAAGTATTTTTGTGTCAATGGTTCGTTGAAGGAGTAAGAATAATCGAATAACCAAACCAGGGTATCAGGGTATACGTTGATAACCTCTTTTCTTACATAAACCGAGCGGTCTTGCAAGCCTTGCGGGCGATTGGCCAGAGATGCGGCATCTTGTTTTCCTTCTTGTGAAAAATCCTTGCGAGCTGCCTCCCGGATATCGACCCAATAATATTCATAATTGAGTTTTCGGGTGTCAATTTCTTTTCTTCTGAAATACCTTTCATTTTCCGGCAGGTACATTTCTTCCAGAACTTCTTTTTCTTCTTCTCCAAACCAGTCGATTCGCGTATCCCAGTTCAGGAATGGCGGATCATAGATTTCGCCTGTCCTGCGGTTTTCCTCAACCAGGTAATCTTCCGGAAGTATTTCTCCCAAAAGTACCCTTGCAATGGAATCTCTGACCCAGTAAACGAATTGCCTGTATTCATTGTTTGTTATTTCCGTTTCATCCATATAAAATGCAGCAACGGTAACTGTTTTGGGTTGATACAGCTGTGAATAGGCTACATCCTGCTCACCAACACCCATGGTATAACTACCTAAAGGAATGTAAGCCATCCCATAAGGTGTCGGCTGATAGTAAGGCTTCCTGTTCTGAACCCCTACGAGCTCTCCGTTGCCCGAACTCCCACAGCTTCCCAATAATACAATTATGGCCAGATATAAAAGAACTTTTTTCATGTTCAAAGCTGATTTTTGTCTATAATACATTATAGTATACGATACCGAGATTTTTTACTTTTTTTAAAATATAAAGTTTCGTTAATTTTATAAGAACCTGGTATTTTTATAACTTCTTCTGCCCTTATCAAGGTCAATTTTGAAACAATATCCAATCATCACTTCATGCCCTCCGGTACTTCCTATTTTGGATGTTGGGATTGTATATGCATATCCTACACGGATATCCTTTATTTTCAAGCCAAGTAACACAGAAAAAGGATCTACATTTTTTACAGCGCTATAACTAACGCCACCCCATACCTTATTATTGTACTCCAACAATGCTGCTGCATCGAATTGTGTCTCAACCATGTCTGATTTCACTACAATTGATGGTTTTATCACAAATGATGGATTATTGGGAAAGGCAAATTCATAACCACCTGTTAAAAAATAATGTCTTTTATACGTATAATATAATTTTTCACTCTGCGATTCAAGTATACGTGTGGAAGAAAGCCCCACATAAAATTTTTCAGGTACGAAATATTGAACGCCAAAACCGAAATCCAGAACCATATCGCTTTCATCCCCACCCTGAAGTAAAATATCATCCTGGTCAATGGCATTCTCACGGAGTGTTGCAAAATCTATGGTAGAGTTCATAAAATCAAGTTGCAATCCAATACCGAGGTTTCCCATGCCTATGTCGACACGGTATGCATACATCAACTTTACTCCTATTTCATTGGTGAACCCAAGATTATCACTATAAATATTCAGCCCGACACCGCCGTGAAGTATATTTACAGGAGAATGCACACTGATTGAATAAGTGTTCGGTGCAACACTGTTACCCAGGTCATCTTTAAATCCGGCCCACTGTTGCCTCACAAGCCCGGTAGCACAAATACCTCCCACACTACCTACGAAACCCGGATTGTAGTAAATATTATTGAACATGTTGTGTGCAAATTGCGGTTCCTGTTGCGCTCTGAGAACGTTGAAGGGTAGCATTAACATCACGATCAGCAGTGCTTCAGTGTATATTATAGTCTTGAATGGGTTCATATTTAAAAGGTCGCTAAATTAACAAAAAAAATGAAAACGCAATAAATAAGCAGTTTTTTACATAATTTTGATATGAAACCTGATTCTCGCCAAATCTAATTTACCTGTGAAAAAAGGCAATCGTTTAAAACCAAAATAGAACTAATATAACCTGTTAATAAAATTTTCTAAGACTATTAAATCCCGTAAATAACAGTTAACGTTTCAATTTGATTATTAGTCTGTAAAAAAACTACCGGAACAAAACCAGTTCTGGAATTTTAGACAAGCACGCGGTTGAAAAAGTTGCTTTATCATTGACTTTAAAACTTTAGGATGAATGTATATTTTTTTATTAACATTTGGCCGGCCGAAATATTCATTTACTTTTGCAGCCTTTTTTATTTCAGATATTTCGTAAAGTGTTATTGTTATGGCATTTATCGTAAAAGAAAAGCTGTTTTCAAAAAAGTGGTTCATCGCTTACAGCTTTATTATTGTCGGGGCCTTCATCATGGCTTCGGGTTTTGTATTGTTTATTACACCGTATAAAATTGTTCCGGGCGGGGTTTATGGTATTTCTATTGTTTTGCATTACCTGATGGGTACTCCGGTTGGGTTGATTGCACTGTGTTTTGACATACCATTAACCCTGATCGGAATTAAGATATTGGGGCCGAGATTCGGGATTAAAACCGTCGTTGGTTTTATATTAACTGCAGGGTTTGTAGATATGCTCACTTATTTCTGGGGCGAACAACCGTTGGTTGAGGACGATGCATTGTTATCCTCCATTTTTGGAGGTGTTTTCATCGGTCTGGGCCTGGGATTGATTTTTAAATCGAAAGCAACTTCTGGCGGATCGGACATCATTGCCATGATCATTGGTAAATATACCAAACTTCCGCTTGGCCAGCTGATGATCGCAGTTGACTCTGCAATAGTATTCGTTGGACTTGCAGCCTTTCAGGATTGGAAAATTCCTCTTTATTCGCTGATCGTGATTTTTATTACGGGCAGGGTAGTGGATATTGTATTACAAGGGATCAGCTATGATAAAACATTGTTCATCGTATCGGAAAAACCTAAAGAACTGAGGGATAAGATCATTAACGACCTGAACAGGGGTGGCACATTTATTCCGGGCAAAGGAATGTACAATGAAAAAGAAAGGACCATTATTTATACCGTTGTTAACCGAAGGGAAATGGCCATTTTGCAGGAATTCATCCACAAAACCGACCCCGATGCTTTTATGACTGTGATCAATGCCAATGAAATACTTGGGAAAGGGTTTAAATCACTTAAGGATAAAGTTTCGGATTAGAATGCTGTATTACCTCATTTTTAAAGGTATTTATTACTTTTGTACGGTTCTTAAATTCTTACAGGATGATGCAACATAAAAAATATACCTGTCCGAAATGTGGAAACAGGCAATTTGAAACCGGAGAAGTTCGGGCAACCGTTAGTTTCGTAACCAAGCTTTTTAATATTCAGAACCGGAAATTCACGACCATTACATGCACACAATGCAAGTATACCGAATTTTTTGCCGCTTCGAGCCACCAACTGGGCAATATTCTTGATTTCTTCACAAATTAAATCACCATGAAATGAGCATAAATTATTTTAAGCATAATATACCGACAGTCATGATTAAAATAATTTATGCGAAAGCGAAGCGATTACAGATGTTTATAAATTTTGTAATTGCTTTGCGTTTAATAAATTACAAAAT
>JAFGBL010000104.1 GCA_016933115.1 Bacteroidales bacterium
AACTGGTATAAAGGTGAAATTTTATTGAGAAAAGGAAGCTATTACCACCAGAATGGCAATGAGTTGAAGGCTCTTGAATTGTTCAACGAATCGTTACAGGCTTGCCGCTTATCGGAAAATTACCGGATTATGGGTGCCACCTATTCACTTATGGGTACCATTTTCAGAATAAACGGATTATATGACCGGGCTATTGAATACATTATCAATTCAAAGTTGAATTACGAAAAAGTAGGTTTTACTGAAGGTTATGCCTGGGCAGCCTATCTGCTTGGCCGAATTTATGCCGATTTAAAATATCCTCAAAAAGCAATGGAATATTTTCAGGAAGCCGTTGAAATTTACAAAAAAATAGCATTAACAGACAGGAATGAAAATGGCATTGCAATCTGTTATGAACAGATTGGGTTGTTGAATATGGAACTGGGAAACCTGAATGAAGCCCATAATAATATTGAATATGTTTTAAAAGTACATACCGATAATCATTCAGAATACGGGATCTCAAACGCTTATAAAAATCTGGGAATGATTGAATATCATCAGGAAAATTACAGGCAGGCAGAAGACTATTTGAATAAAGCATTGAAAGTTAAAAAAGAGATGGGTGATTTGCTCAGCCAGCCCAGTGTTTACGAATATCTGGGCTTATGCCTTTTTAAGAAAGGACAACAGGAAGAAGGATTTAAACAAATATTTTATGGCCTGAAGCTGGCTCAGGAAAACAATCAGAAAAAAATCGAATCCGACATCTATTCCAAACTTGCTGACACATACCGGGAATTAAATGATCTTGAAAAAGCAGTATTGTATCAGGATAAACAAATTAATATTCAGGATTCGCTTCTTTCCGGTGCTGTCAATATTAAACTTGATCAGTTACAGGCAATTTATGAAATAGATGCCCAAAACGACCAGATTGCACAACTGGAAAAACAAAATGAAATTAATACTTTGCATATCAGGCAGCAGAAGACCTACCAGTTTATTACTATTGCAGGATTTCTTATAGCTCTTTTTGGTTCACTGATCACATATTGGTTTTATCGCCAGATGCGCCGTAAAAATCTGGAACTGAATGAAGCCAATGCCTCCAAGGATAAATTATTTGCCATAATTTCACACGATTTAAGGGGCCCGGTGGGAACACAAAGTTCTTTTCTGTACCAGATCACATCACGATTTGATGAATTCAGCCCCAATGAAGTAAAAGAAATATTAATAAATCTTCATAAATCATCTGAAACCACAAGCGAATTGCTTGAGAACCTCCTTGCCTGGGCACGTTCTCAAACCAATAAAATTGATTTTAATCCAACACAGTTAAATGTTTCAGAAGCACTGGCCAATGCATTGGAAAGTATAAAACATGTGGCTGAAAATAAACAGATCAAAATCAATTCGGAAAACAGCAACAATATTTTTGTTTTGGCTGATCCCGATATGTTACAGGCAATTATCCGTAATCTGGTCAGTAACGCTGTTAAATTTACCAACCGGGGAGGTGTTGTTTTAATAAAAGCAGAAACAAAAGATAATCAAAATGCCCTTATAAGTGTTATCGATAAAGGTGTAGGAATTGAAAAATCATCTCTTAATAAAATTTTTGATATTCACCATTCACACCACACTTCGGGTACCGAAGGCGAAAAAAGTTCAGGATTAGGGCTGATTCTGGTAAAAGATTTTGTGGAAAGAAACCTCGGAGTACTCAGCATAGAAAGTGACCCCGGTAAAGGTACGGTTGTTTCTTTCACACTGCCTCTTTTCCTTTAGTTTTGAACCAGAAACCAATATTGTAAACTTTACAAATCTTATTCATCTGCAAGGGGGATCAGCCGCGCCGACAGGTCAGGGTCGGGCATATCTTTATCAAGCGGGAACATGGGTCTGTTGATCCGCTTGTAGGGAAGCCGCTCCAGGTTCTGGTCAACACCTCCGGGGGTTAGCGCCATGATCCAACCGCCATGCATATCATACAGCTCCGGGACGAGATAACCTATCTTAACCACTAAAACATCGCTTTCACGAGGATTCAGCCCCAGCCTGGTAAAATCCCTTTCGTAATGATAGGGTTTGCGTAAGGCCGTAACGATCACTTTTACACTACCCGATTGAATAACAGCAACTTTTTCAGCAGTCGGGTCATCAGTGTCAATGGCAAGCACCTTCCCCGAAATTTTTACCGGCGGTGCATAACGATCGTCAACAATTGCACCTGCAACACCCTCCACGTTATTGCCCACGCCTGCCTCAACTGCTTTTTCAACCAGATCGGGACCGGGAATGGAGGCATAAATCAGCGAAGGACCATTCTCAGATTTGAATTCCGGGCGTTTTAATATCTCAGTAAGAGTCCAGGTTACATCACCAGCGCCGCCTGCAGTCGGATTGTCGCCCATGTCGCTGATAATAAACGGTTTTTTATCAGAACTTACAGCCATGTCGAGGCATTCATCCAACGGAGCAAACGGAGCCACAAACTCAAATTCATTCCGCACATTCCAGAAACTCTGCGCCAGTTTTTCAGCTTCCTCAACCACTGCCTGTTTATTGTCACCGTAAGCCATCACCACACCGTGATTACGTGGCTCATCCGCCCATGCATAGCCAATCCAGATGGCTGCATCAATTACTCCTTGCCGGGCAGCTGCAGGTGAAACTTTGGCATAAAGGCTTTTACCCGGTTCAATGCGGGTACTGGTTTTTTCACCGGGTAAAAGGATCGGAACCGGAACCCATGCTTTATATTTTGGTTTCCCTTTTCCGTTTTCCAACCGATCCAGCAGATTATCCATAGCCCTTTTTTTCGATTCCAGTGCATCCTCATGCGGAGCCAGCCGGTAACAGGTGATCATGTCGCTTTGGT
>JAFGBL010000105.1 GCA_016933115.1 Bacteroidales bacterium
GCAGGTTATAATTTTTCTAACCTCGTAACTATCCAGCAATTCGATATTCATTAATGCCTGCATCTGGAAGAGCATTTCATTGCCTGCTCTGCGGGCCACATCTCCACTTGACGACTCCTCGGTTCCAAGAACCGCATAATCGATGTTCAGATAAGAAAGAATTTTAACAAATGCGCGTGTTACATTTTTATAACGGTCGTCGAATGCACCTGCACTTCCAACCCAGAATAAATATTCCGGTTTTTTCCCTTCAGCAAAACAATCGGCTAATACAGGAACTTCAATTTTTTTCTTTGCTACTTCCATATTACCCAAAATTAAATTTCATTGATATATAATTCTTCAGCCCATTTCATCCTGTCATCCTGTGAGAATTGCCAGGGTGCACCATTGTTTTCGATGTTTGAAAAAATCTGGTTTAATTCACCGGGAGCAGCTGATTCTTCCATTACGATGTAACGACGCATATCCAGTATAATTGCCGGTTGATTAATGTTGATCGGGCATTCCTGGGCACAGGCATTGCAAGTTGTACATGCCCACAATTCTTCGGCTGAAATGAAATCGCCAAAAAGGGCTTTTCCATCTTCATAAGTCAGACCCTCTTTAACAAGCCCTGGACCTTTTTCTTTCATTCTTTCACGTACGTTCATCACAATTTTGCGAGGCGAAAGCTTTTTACCAGTAATATTTGCAGGGCAAACCGATGTACACCTTCCGCATTGTGTACAGGCCAGCGAATCAAAATAATTCTTCCAGTTCAGGTCCTGAACATCTTTAACTCCAAAGCGCCCGGCTTCTTCATCTTCTGTGGAATCAGAAAAATCGGCATTTGGATCAAGCATCAGCTTTACTTCCTTTGTAATACTTTCCATATTACTCATTTTCCCAAGTGGATTAAGGTTACTTAAAAACACATTGGGTACCGACATAAATACGTGGAAGTGTTTTGAATAAGGCAAATAATTGGCAAAAAAGAATATGCCAAGAATATGCCCCCACCAGTTAAATTCATGCCAAAAATGCAATTGCGAAGAACTAAAACCAGAAAACCAGTTAGCTAATATATTTCCTACAGGAAAAAATCCGGCAATTTCGTGATTGGAATTCAAAACAGAAGCTACATAAAATGCATTCATCCCCATCAAAGTAATCATCAGGAAAAGTATTAAGCTAAGGGCAATATTTGCGTCAACATGCGATTTATGCTTCATCTCTATCCCGCTGAATCTTTTAATTGACATAAATATCCTCCGGAATAAAAAAGCAATAATCAGAATGGCAATAATCAAAGCAAAAACATCGCCTGATGCAACAATTACATCATAAATAACCCCCAGAAAAGACAATACCCGCTCTGTCCCGAACAGGCCATCGATAACCATTTCAATACTGCCGATCAGGATAATAATAAATCCCCACCACACAAGGGCGTGCATAAAGCCGATTATTGGGCGGCGAAGGATTTTTGTCTGGCCAAAAGCAACTTTTAATGTTAATAAAATTCGCTTACCGATATTTTTTACAGGAAAGGCAGGTTTTAAAAGTCTGAAATAAGATATCAGCCTAATTACTGTAAATGCAAATACACCCAATGTAATAACAAGGGCAATTGCAAACAGGATTTGTTTAGTCATATGTTATCATTTAAGTTAAGATACCCGGTAAAATCCGTTTATTTGCTGATGTTTTATTTTGCTTTTATTTCTTTAACGGCATTAATAAATTCAGGTAAAACCTTTAACGCATCGCCAACAATTCCATAATCAGCAGCTTCAAAGATCGGAGCATCCTTATCGGTATTAATGGCAACAATACATTTTGAAGAGCTCACACCGGCAAGGTGCTGAATAGCTCCGGAGATACCTGCAGCAATGTATAAATTAGGAGCAATAATTTTCCCGGTTTGCCCGGTATGTTCATTATGAGGCCTCCAGCCTTCATCTGAAACCGGCCGTGAACAGGCAGTTGCTGCTTCAAGCAATTCGGCAAGTTCTTCAATTGTACCCCAGTTGTCAGGCGATTTCATTCCCCGGCCGCCGGAAACAACAATCTCGGCATCGTTTAATAATATTTTACCTGTTTGTTTCTGAATATCTTTTACTTTGGTCTTTACCTGTCCAACTTCAGCATCAAATGTTTCAATAACGGCAGCTCCACCATTTTCAATTAATTCGAATGAATTTTGCGCAAGAGTAAGAACTTTAACATCTGATGATAGAACAACATCTGCAAATGCTTTCCCTGAGAATACTTTTTTATTTACGGTAAAAGGATCGACAGAAAGCGGAAGTTTTCCCAGTCCTGATGCAAGGGCAGCATTTAATTTCACTGCCAGGCGGGGAGCAATTGCTTTCCCTGTATTATTGTGTGACAATATAACCACTGAAGCATTTTCTTTTATGGCTGCCTGTGAAATGATTCCGGTGAAAACCTGATTGTCGAGTGAAGAAAGATTATCTCCTTCAACTTTTAATATTTTGGAAGCACCATAATTCCCCAGTTTTGCCAATTCTGCTTCATCAACATTACCAATAGAAACAACGGTTGTTTTGGTTCCAAGCATTTCAGCAACACCTTTTGCGTATGAAACCAACTCAAATGACAGCTTTTTAAATTTGCCGTCCCAATTTTCGGTATATACCAATACTGACATAATCTGTTTTTTTGAAGATGAATACTACAATACTTTTGCTTCGTTTTGCAACAACGAAACCAATTCTGCAACGTTTGCAGGATCAACCATTTTACATGGTGCTTTTGGCTGTGGCAATCCAAAACTTTTAAATTCTGCATTTGCACTAATCCCAGTTGATGGTACAACATCAAGAGGTTTTTTCCTTGCCATCATAATCCCCCTCATTGCTGCAATTCTGGGCTCTTTAGCAATACCTTTCTGAACTACGGCAACAAAAGGAGTCTGGACAGTAACAACTTCTTTCCCTCCGTCAATCTCACGGTCGAGTTCTATTTCATTACCTGAAATATTCATTTTTGAAACAGCAGAAACAGAAGGGAGGTCAAGAATTTCGGCTAACATACCTCCAACCGCTGATCCGTTATAATCGCTTGATTCAATCCCACACATAATAATATCGAAATCTTTCCCTTTTATTACCTCGGCAAGCTCAGAGGCAACAGCAAAAGCATCTGCCGGCTCAGCATCGACTCTTATGGCATCATCGGCCCCAATTGCCAATGCTTTACGGATGGTTGGTTCTGAATCTTTTCCACCTACAGTAATTGCGGTTACTGAATTCACCGCATTCCCGGCATCTTCTTTTAATTCAATTGCCCTTGTCAGAGCAAGTTCATCCCATGGATTAATGATCCACTGAATTCCTGCTTTATCCAGAGTTGCACCATCTACAAACTTAACCTTGGTTGTTGTATCAGGAACATTGCCTAAACAAACTGCTATTTTCATTCTTATAATATTAAATATTCTTTCTAAATATACAGATACGGTAATATTACACATATTTCCTGAAATGAAAAATTACCATAACCAACCAAAAAGAATAACAGGATTATAGTAATTCACTAATTTTCAGGATGACAAATATAAAAACAGTGTTTAAAGAAACAAAGCGATTCCGCAACGGTAACACCCCGAACAAATGTGAATAAATGTTAAAGATATTTTTTCTCAAAAAGAAGGTATCTAAAAGTAAGTGTCTGCAAGCAATTAAAACAATCAGACAATTTTTTCGAAAATTTTTAAAACAATTTGATCAATGCTATTTAAATTGAATTTAAATTGATTTCGGGATTTTGAAGTAAATTGATTACATTAGGATATTAAAATTTAATCGTAAATTTTATGATTACTTTCCTTGTTTCACTCGCAGCTCTTATAACAGCATACTTTGTATACAGTAAAGTTGTTGAAAGAATTTTCAGGTCTGATGATTCTGTTAAAACTCCCGCACTGAGGATAGCAGATGGTGTTGATTATGTACCCTTGCCTGGTTGGAAAATTTTTCTGATCCAGTTTTTGAATATTGCCGGACTGGGACCTATTTTCGGAGCCATTCTCGGGGCTATGTATGGACCAATGTCATATCTCTGGATTGTTATAGGTTGTATTTTTTTTGGTGCTGTTCACGATTATTTTTCCGGAATGTTGTCAATCAGGAACGATGGATCAAGTATTCCCGAATTAACAGGCCGTTACATGGGGGTCTTCTTTAAAAACTTCATGCGTATTCTAACTATTTTATTACTGGTATTTGTAGGTGTGGCTTTTGTTAACGGGCCGGCCGGACTTCTGGAGACGCTAACAGGAGGTGGACTCAGATACTGGCTATATGGAATTTTTGCGTATTATATCCTGGCAACCCTCTTACCTATAAATAAAATTATTGGTAAAATTTATCCGGTTTTTGGCATAGCCTTACTTTTTATGGCAGTCATGGTAGGTGGTTATTTAATTTTTGGTGGAATAACAGGTAAAGCTCATTTAAATGAGCTCACATTATCCGGTCTGAAAAATCTTCACGACAGCCCGGGGCAAAATATTCTTTTTCCAATGTTGTTTATAGTTATATCATGTGGTGCAATTTCAGGATTCCACAGTACCCAGTCACCCATGATGGCGCGTTGTATGACAAAAGAATCACAGGGTAGGCCGGTCTTTTTCGGAGCCATGATTGCAGAGGGTATTGTTGCCTTGATATGGGCTACAGCTGCAATTAATTTTTTTGGTGATACACATGGGCTTAATGACACGTTTATCCAACATGGAAAAAATCCTGCATGGATTGTAAATGAAATCTGCCAGACCTGGTTAGGGAAAGTGGGTGCAGTTATTGCAATCCTGGGAGTTGTTGCCTGTCCTATAACTACCGGAGATACTGCATTCAGAAGCGCCAGGCTCACTATTGCTGACATGCTCAGGTTTAAACAAAACAACATATCAAAACGGTTAATCATTTCCATTCCAATATTTATAGTCGGATTTATCCTTTCTCAACTTGATTTTTCAACCATTTGGAAATTTGTAGGGATTTCAAACCAGTTGCTGGCCTGTATTGTGCTTTGGACAGGAGCAAGCTATCAGAAACAAAAAGGAGGTATTCACTGGATTTTAACGATCCCTGCAACTATTATGACTGTTATTTGCGTCAGCTATTTCCTTATGGCCCCTGTATCTAACGGAGGTTTGTTCCTGCCATTGCAAATTGGATTACCTGCCGGGCTTTTTGTTGGATTGGCATCGTTTTCGGCATTCTTTTTTTTTAACAGGAAAAATAAAATCCTACTATCTGAATCTGTAACATAGTAAGATTATTAATACAAAGGATTAACTAAACTGCCATCAGTATAAAGACATCTTCCATTGAAACCAACAGGGCTGGAATAAAAAAAGGAGCTTCTTGCTCCTTTTTTCATCTATATATTTTTATGCTTCGGCTGTTGGTCCGCCAAAATTCATTGGTGGGGGCATATGCCCACTGCCTTTAATATTTACCGGCCCGTTTATTGCCTCATACTTTTTCAAGTTATCCTGCAATGCATTCAGCAATCGTTTTGCATGTTCCGGTGTAAGAATAATCCTGGATTTTACATTTGCTTTGGGAATACCCGGCATTATCCTTACAAAATCAATTACAAACTCCGAAGATGAATGAGTTATAACTGCAAGGTTAGAGTAAATTCCCTGAGCAACTTCTTCA
The DNA here is from genome assembly GCA_016933115.1 of Bacteroidales bacterium. Classification (GTDB taxonomy): domain Bacteria; phylum Bacteroidota; class Bacteroidia; order Bacteroidales; family JAADJA01; genus JAADJA01. The sequence continues at coordinate 5,679 of JAFGBL010000105.1, forward strand.
TTTAATTCAATATTCAGTTGTTGTCCTTTTGCTTTTTTCTCATCCATGTCGTTTTGTATTAGATTTATTATCAGTCATTCATATCAAGTAACTGGTCATATTCTGATTTCGAACCAACCACAAGGTTTTTATATTCCTTGATACCTGTACCGGCAGGAATCAGATGGCCACAAATTACGTTTTCTTTCAAACCGTCGAGGTAATCGAGCTTACCCTGGATCGCAGCTTCATTAAGGACTTTTGTTGTCTCCTGGAACGAAGCAGCTGAAAGCCAACTCCTGGTTTGAAGTGCAGCTTTGGTAATTCCCTGAAGAATCTGGCTTGAAGTTGCGGGGATTGCATCCCTTGCTTCAATCAGTTTTTTATCTTTCCTCTTAAGAACAGAATTTTCATCCCTTAACCTCCTTGCAGAAATAATCTGCCCTGAATGGAGCTCAGCAGCATCTCCTGGGTCAGTCACTACTTTTTTACTGTAAATCCAATCGTTTTCCTGAAGGAATTCATTTTTATCCACTACCTGTTTTTCAAGGAATCGGGTATCACCTGAATCTTCAATTTCAACCTTACGCATCATCTGGCGAATGATAACCTCATAGTGTTTATCGTTGATTTTCACACCCTGCATACGATAAACATCCTGAACCTCATTCAGAATATATTCCTGAACAGCAGTTGGCCCTTTAATAGCGAGAATATCAGAGGGTGTGATTGCACCGTCGGAAAGTGGAGTACCAGCCCTGATGTAGTCGTTTTCCTGGACAAGAATCTGTCTTGAAAGAGGGACAAGGTATTTTTTTACATCACTAGTTTTTGATGTAATGATAATTTCCCTGTTACCACGTTTGATTTTACCCAATGAAACTTCACCGTCGATTTCGGAAACAACCGCCGGGTTAGATGGGTTCCTGGCTTCAAATAATTCGGTAACACGTGGCAGACCCCCTGTAATATCGCCTGCTTTACCGGCAGCACGGGGAATTTTAACCAACACCTGACCGGCTTTTACCTTTTGTTTGTTTTCAATCGCAAGGTGCCCACCTACAGGAAGGTTATACGACCTGATCAATTCTCCTTTGGAGTCAAGAATCTTCAGAGTGGCATTCTTAGTTTTATCCCTTGTTTCGATAATTACTTTTTCGCTGTAACCGGTTTGTTCATCCGATTCTTCACGGAAAGTAATACCTTCAATCAGGTTTTCAAATTCAATTGTTCCGTTATATTCGGTAATGATAACCCCGTTGAACGGATCCCATTCACATATCAGGTTTCCTTTTTTAACTTCAGCCCCGTTTTTAATATACAGTTTTGAACCATATGGTATGGGGTGAGTCGACAAAGGTATTTTTGTATTTTTGTCAATAATTTTCAATTCAGCTAACCGGCTGACAACAATATCGGTTTTATTTCCGTCATTATCGACATATTCTACAGAGCGTAATTCCTCTATTTCAGCATAACCATCGTATTTTGATTCAACCATGGATTGAGCTGAAATGTTGCCTGCAATACCCCCAACATGGAAAGTACGTAAGGTAAGCTGAGTTCCTGGTTCACCAATCGACTGAGCAGCGATGACACCCGTAGCTTCGCCTTTTTGAACTAAACTTCCGGTTGCAAGATTACGTCCGTAACATTTTGTACAAACTCCTGTTTTTGCTTCACAGGTTAAAACAGAACGAATCTCAACACTTTCAATAGGCGAATTTTCAATAATTGTTGCAATATCTTCGTCAATTTCGTCGCCTGATTTAACTATCAGTTCTCCGTTTAACGGATGGTAAATATCGTGAACCGAAGTACGACCAAGAATGCGGTCAAATAACGAAGCAACAACTTCTTCATTATTTTTTATTGCAGTAGCAACAAGCCCGCGAAGTGTTCCGCAGTCTTCTTCTGTAATAATAACATCCTGTGCAACATCAACGAGCCTACGTGTCAGGTAACCGGCATCAGCAGTTTTAAGAGCGGTATCGGCCAAACCTTTACGTGCACCGTGAGTAGATATAAAGTATTCAAGAACTGACAATCCTTCTTTAAAGTTTGCCAGAATCGGGTTTTCAATAATCTGGGAACCAATAGCTCCTGATTTTTGTGGTTTAGCCATCAAACCCCTCATTCCGCATAACTGACGAATCTGTTCTTTTGAACCACGGGCTCCTGAGTCGAGCATCATATATACGGAATTAAATCCTTCTTTATCGGTACTCAGGGTTTTCATAACCGACTGAGTTAACCTGGCATTGGCATGTGTCCAGATATCAATAACCTGATTATATCTTTCGTTATTGGTAATGAAACCCATGTTGTAATTGGCCATTACTTCTTCAACTTCGCCGTAACCGCTATCAACAATTGATTCTTTATCATCAGGAACAATTACATCATCGAGGTTAAATGATAAGCCTCCACGATATGCCCAGTAGTAACCCAGGTTTTTAATTGCATCGAGGAAAGCAACAGTTGCTGCATTTCCGCATTTTTTAAATACGTCTGAAATAATATTCCTCAATGATTTTTTAGTAAGAAGCTGATTAATGAAACCTGCTTCACGCGGAACATGTTCATTAAATAAAACACGCCCTACGGTAGTTTCTATAATGTGTTTGAAATAATCACCGTTTTCATCGATATCCTCTACCTTGACTTTAATGATAGAGTGCATCCCGATTTTACCTTCGTTATGTGCAATTATAACTTCTTCGGGAGAATAGAAAATTCTTTTATCATCTTTTGTAGTCAATCTTGCTTTGGTCATATAATAAAGACCAAGAACCATGTCCTGTGAAGGCACAGTAATAGGAGCTCCATTTGCAGGATTCAGAAGGTTATGAGAAGACAACATCAACAACTGAGCTTCCAGAATAGCTGCATTACCTAAGGGAAGGTGTACTGCCATTTGGTCACCGTCGAAGTCGGCGTTAAACCCGGTACAAACCAAAGGGTGTAACTGAATTGCTTTTCCTTCGATAAGTACCGGCTGGAAAGCCTGAATTGAAAGCCTGTGCAATGTGGGTGCCCTGTTTAACAGGACCGGATGCCCTTTCAATACATTTTCCAGGATTTCCCAAACAACCGGGTCTTTCCTGTCAACTATTTTTTTGGCTGATTTTACTGTTTTTACAATACCTCTTTCA
>JAFGBL010000106.1 GCA_016933115.1 Bacteroidales bacterium
AAAACAACTGATTGTGAAAGTACGGTATAGATTACAGGAAACCCCCTGTAGTTTAAATATTCTGGATGTGTTAAGGGCTGAGGTCGAATTATTGAATTCTGAGGCTATGATTTCGCCAGGACAAACAGCAGTTTTTTACGATGGTACCCGTTTGATAGGTGGAGGATTTATCGAATCTACCTCATAGACAATCTCAATGGAAATTAAAAAGCTTGTCGATATTTTTCATCGTTCTCAAGTAAACCCAGATAACTGATAAATCTTGAAGTGGCTATCTCTCCTTTTTCAACGGCATTTTTTACGGCACAACCCGGTTCGTGTGTATGCGAGCAATTGTTGTACTGACAATTTTCGGAAATCTTAAAAATTTCTACAAAATAATGCGAAATTTCCCAGGGCTCCATTTCCAGCATGCCAAAAGCTTTGATTCCTGGAGTATCAATGATGTAGCCACCAAAATTGAGTTTGAACAGTTCTGAATATGTGGTAGTGTGTTTACCCGTTTGATGCGAATCAGAAATTTCCATTGTTTTCAAATTCAAACCCGGTTGAAGGAGATTGATCAGGGTTGACTTACCAACGCCACTGTGTCCGTTTACAACATTGGTTTTGTCCATTAAGGCCGATTTTAATTCGTTAAGTCCGACTCCTGTCCTGGCTGAAGTTTTAAGACAGTTGTAACCAATACTTTCATATAACTCTATCAATTGTTCCATCTTATGTTTTTGATCTAAATCGTAACGATCAATTTTATTAAAAACAATGAGCACAGGAATACGGTAAGCCTCGGCAGAAGCGAGATAGCGATCGATAAAAGTAGTTGTGGTAATAGGATAATTCAGGGTAACAACCAAAACGGCCTGATCAATATTTGCGGCCATAATGTGTGCCTGTTTCGAAAGGTTTATCGAACGACGGATGATATAATTTTTTCGTTCAGAAATGGAGGTGATCAATCCAATCATTGCCTCATTTTCGTCGGCAGACACCTGTTGTAAGCTAAATCCAACACGATCGCCCACAGCTATCGGGTTTGTATTCTTAATTCCCTGGATGCGAAATTTCCCTTTGATTTTGCACTCAAAAGTTTCCCCGTTTTCATCTTCAACGGTGTACCAGCTTCCTGTAGATTTTATGACCAGCCCTTCTTTCAAATCGCTCGTTTTTCACAAAGGTAATGTAAAATCTTTATACAGAATTTAGCAACGAAAAAAGGGACTCAATCTTAACTGAACCCCTTTTTACTTTTATTTTTCACGTGAAACTTTATTCCCAGTCGAGAATGATCTTGCCACATTCTCCTGACTCCATTATTTCAAAAGCTTTCTGGTATTCATCGGCCTTAAAACGATGGGTAATAACAGGTGTAATATCAAGACCTGAAGTTAGCATCATTTCCATTTGATACCAGGTTTCATACATTTCGCGACCATAAATCCCTTTTAAGGTTAACCCTTTAAATATCAGTTTACTCCAGTTAATTTTGGTGTTTTCAGGAAGTAAGCCAAGCAGACTTATTTTGCCTCCGTTATACATGTGGTTTACCATGTCGTTAAATGCCACCGGCGATCCCGAGCATTCAAGCCCAATATCGAAACCGCTAACCATATTATGTACTTTCATGGCTTCAATTATGCTTTCCTTTAATGGATCGATTACGCGGGTCGCTCCCATTTTTCTGGCCAGATCCCTACGATATTTGCTCAAATCGGTTCCGATTACGTTACGGGCGCCTGAAAATCTGCAAATAGCTGCAGCCATTGCTCCAATTGGGCCCCCAATTCCGGTTATCAGAACATCTTCACCCAAAAGAGGAAACGAAAGTGCAGTGTGTGTAGCATTTCCCAACGGATCCATGATCGCCATCATTTCATCCGAAATACGCTCATCGATGTGTAATACGTTTTTTGCAGGAACGGCAATATATTCAGCAAAACCCCCGTCGCGATTCACACCAATTCCGATGGTGTGATCGCAAATGTGCTGGCGGCCGCGCCGGCAATTTCTGCAAAAACCGCATGAAATATGGCCTTCAACTGTTACCCGTTCACCCACTTTTACACGGTCTACTTCAGAACCCACTTCAACAACAGTTCCCATGTATTCGTGGCCTATAATAACCGGCGTTTTAATGGTTTGCTGGGCCCACTCATCCCATTTGTAAATGTGGAGATCAGTGCCGCAGATAGCTGATTTTTTTACTTTTAATAAAATATCGTTTGGCCCGGGTTTGGGCATCGGAACATCTTCCATCCAGATTCCTTTTTCTGGTTTACTTTTTACAATTGCTTTCATTCTCAATTAAATTATTGAAATAAAGTTCAAATAACAGACTGAAATTCAGCAACTAAAACAGTGCCTGCATTTCATTGGCTGCATTTGCAAGTTAAAACAAATAAAATGTTGAATTTCTAATGAAAGTCAGCTAATTAATATTTTGAGAGCTACGATTTCTGGGCGACATAAATTTTACCGGGTACCAGGAAGCCAGAAATCCAATGGATATAACTGCAATAAATGCCAGAACGATATCGGAAAATAACACCTGAACCGGGTATGCTGAAATTACAAAAGAACCGTTTGCTCCCGGAAGTTTGATTAACCCAAAATGAATTTGTAGCCAACAAGCCAGCACCCCAAGAATGGTTCCCACCACCCCACCGATCAATGAAATAAGCCATCCTTCGAATAGAAATATCCGGTTGATTTTTTCTATACTCATTCCCATGCTAAGTAAAATCGAAATATCCTCTTTTTTATCGATATACAACATGGTAAGATTGCCAATCATGTTTCCGGAAGCCAATAAAAGAATGAAAATGAGAATAAAGTAAACGGCCCATTTTTCCGATTTCATGGTCTTGAAAATCAGATCGTGTTGCTGTTCCTTGTTTTTCACGTGAAACGCATCTCCAACAATTGTCTGAATCTTTTTCTGGACTTGATAAATATCTGCATTGTCATCAATATCCAGTTCAATAGCAGAAATATTATTTCCTGATTCAAAAAGGTTGGTGGCAAAGGCTTTCGAAACAATAATATATTTCGAATCAATTTCTTCAAGAGTCGCAAAGATGGCTGAAGGATAAAGGTAATCATGATTAATAGTACGGGCAGGATTAAGTGAGAACTGCCGTCCCTTTTTAGGTACGTAAATATTAATCGGGTCGAGAAAAGAAATTCCAACTCCCAAATAATTAGCTACTCCTCGCCCAACAACGGCGTAATTAATACCGTCTTTCTCGAGATAATATTTGCCTTCAACCAGTAAACTATCGATGTTGGTGTAATTGGGATAATTTGAGGGAACACCTTTAACTGTTGCAGGGAACTGTTGTTTCCCATACTTGAGCATAGCAACTTCTTCTACAACTTCAGCATATTGAATTACACCCGGCAATTCTCTGATATTTTGAGTGTTAATTATTGAAGGGTCAAACGTTTTTCCTTCAACAGCCGAAATTTTAATATCCGGATCAAAATCGCTGTAGAATAACCCGATCAACTGAATAAAACCATTCATCACCGAAACGATAATAATAATTGCCATTGTTCCAACCACAATCCCGGCCAGCGAAATCCCGGAAATAATATTGATAATGTTCTGTTTCTTTTTCGAAACCAGGTATCGTTTTGCTATATAGAATGGAAGATTCAAAGGAAC
>JAFGBL010000107.1 GCA_016933115.1 Bacteroidales bacterium
TTCGCTGATCCACAATCCAAATTTCGTTAATGATTATCAAAAACGGAATTTGTCTGAACCCTTTTGCGATCATTGCAACCGTTGTGTTGCCGCCATGGACAGGGGAGGGGTGTATTGTGTTTCCAAGGACAAGGGATATTTAAAAAAATGATAAAATCATTGATTTAGTTTTGATCCTGAATTTCCATATTTGGGTAAGATGTTGTAACTTTATCCCTCCGAACAGATACCGAAAAAAAGATGAACACACAAAACCATTATTTATCAGTTTTTTATGCTATGTTAATTTTTTTGACATTGTCTTGTGCCAAGGAAGAACAAGATACAACACCCACAGTAACCGACCCAAGGGACATTATTACAGGTGATTGGTTGTGCACTGAAACCATCGTGGGAGAACAGGAACCTCAGGTTTATGAGGTGGTTGTGAGAAATAATCCCTCGGATAAAACCGGTATTTTAATGGATAATTTCGCCCTTACTTCAGGAGAAGTACGGGCAACTCTTGACAGCAACCAGGTAAATATCCCTCTCCAAACGGTGAATATGATAAAAATTGAAGGCTCTGGTGTAATTCATAATGAAAATTCTTCTCAATGGCAATATACCGTAGTTTTTCAGGGAATCACCGAACAATGCAGCGCTGTATTCGAAACGAATAAAAAATAGAATGGGTTTTGTTGCGATCAGTCAATTTTTGTAACCTTGAAATTTGCCTCCATGACGAAATAGTCAGATTAATCTCTTTTTCCGAAATGCAATCCCTGAACCCGACTTTAAATCAGTGGGACTGATATTTCAGAAACGATAGTGAACTGAAATAACAAAGTCGAACTGATCCCGATAACGCAGTGTAGCGGGATCTCAGGGTCATATTCCCCGCTGCTTGCAGCGATTAAAATAATATACCATTCCTAATAAATACCTCGTGGCAGAGCCACGAGGTTATTTATTATCTTTCAAAATCGAAAGCCTTATATTTATCTTTGAAGACAACATAAGTAACCAATTCAACCGGAAGTTTGTCCTGCGTGTAATGGACTTGTTTATTTTGATGTCTTTCTAAACGTTGGTCAAGATTACTGGTGCAGCCTGTATAAAATCTATCATCAGCACATTTGAGAATATATACGTACCACATAGTTAATTAGGTTGAAGTGGTGGACTGTGTCCACCGGAGCTCGGAGAAGATTTGGCTTAAGTGCGAGGCACTCCTACGCCAAGGCTTCGGAGAGCGAAGGTGGAGCTGGAGGGATTCCTCACAACGTTTTACTTTGCGGGATAAACTTCTCATCCTTTTTGTTTTTTCAAAACAAAAAAAGCCGGCTATTCCCAGCTTTTACATCTCCATTTTGTGGAGTTGGAGGGATTTCCCGCAACATTTTACATTACGGGATAAACTTCTCATCCTTTTTGTTTTTTCAAAACAAAAAAAGCCGGCTATCGCCAGCTTTTACATCTCCACTTTGTGGAGCTGGAGGGATTCGAACCCTCGTCCAAACAAGCAGCAAGAGTGCTTTCTACATGCTTAGCCTTTTATTGATTTTCGAACAAAACCCGGGAAAAAGCACCCCAATTTTGCCTTAGCTCCTTTATCTCGTTCTGTAGCCGGAGCCTCTGTAGAACCAGCCCGAAATTATGAGCACCCCGTGATCAGTCGGAATCGGGCAGGTCCTCCTGCGGAATGTCTCGTCACGCCTCCTTGAGGTGTGAGAATGCCCTATCTACTATGCTTCGATTAGGCTGCGAGAGCGTAATTAGTTTCGCCAATTATTGTTTAAAGATAGTTTTTAACGAGCCACATCTTCAATGCCCGGCATGCTTACAGTCCCACTGTCCTTGCTGTCAAATCCTGTCAGCCCCTTTTGGTAAAATGTTCAAGTTGAAGGATTTCAGGTTTCAGGTTGAACTGACATTGCTTCTGAAATCAAAGAACATTATAATTTGCTGCAAAATTATAAATTTTACAATTAAACGAATGAATAACCTGTTTATTCTGATGCTAATATTTAATAACCTTCTTTGTGATCTTAACATTTCCTGAATTGATCCTCACCAAATAAATTCCCTGGTGAATATTATTTGTATTGAAGGTAAAAGTATCCTCCTTGCCAGTATAATATTGCTCAACAACTTTTCTGCCGTTCAGTTCATAGAGTTCAATTTTTATAGGATTTAGCTTTTTATTTCCAAAGGAAATAAAAAAATTATCTCTGGTCGGATTGGGGAAAATTGAGCAGTTCAATATCTCCTGAGTGGTTTCCGATTTCCCTGAGAGCAAGTCGAAATTATAAATCTGGATACCTGCCGGGCCGTCGGCAACATAAACGTATCCTGCTGCATACGTTACATTCAGGGCAAAACAACCCGTTCGCTTGTAATAGCCCGCAATTTGGGGCGAAGCCGGAACGGATATGTCAACTACTTGTATACCTTCGTTGATATAGTTTGCAATAAAAGCATAATTTCCAAATACATCCACTGCCCAGGCAACATCTCCCAATGATAAATAGGAAGTTTGAATCGGATTGACCGGATCTGAAACACTTACAATGGATAACCCTCCCTCACTATCAGCAATATTAGCATAACCATTTGATACCTCCACATCATAGGCTTTTCCCTGGTAATTGGGCATCCTGGTAATCATTTCAGGATTTGTAGGGTCGGAAATGTCGAAAACATACAATCCTTTTGTGTCGTCAGTTTCAAAAGGGCCGTAATCGACCAGGTATAAATAATCCCCTTCAATATCAAGCGCTTGCACATAGCACCATTCTTCACCCGGAATGGCACCGTTTACCCACCCGAATTCATGAGTTGCCAGCACAGGATTTTCAGGATCGGAAAAATCGACCACCCTGAAACCGTCCCACCAGCAAGCCACAAAAGCGTAATGCCCTTTTAAGTCGAGATCGTATGTCATGACCGGGGCCATGTAGGTGCCAACTTTTACCGGGTTTTGTTTATCCGAAATATCCATGATATTTACCGGGTTGTTACTGGTCATGCTTTTAGGGCAATATACCGCATAATTTCCTGAAATTTTTACCAGCGCCCCGTCAGTCGGTTCATATCCAACCTGTTCAGGATGTGATTTATCGGAAACATCAAATACCCTGAACCCATTACTGCCGGTAAAAGCATAATCACCCTGAACAGCGATGTCGGTAACAGAAGTCGGTATTTCATAGGTGGAGGCAAGTACCGGATTTTGTGGATTGTTAATATCAATAAGCAGGCACCCGTCGGGGCTTCCGGTTGTGTAAACAGCATCATTATTTCCGGTGATATATGTCTGAAATCCGGCATAGTCTCCCATATGCTCCGGGGAGCCGGGATCACTGATGTCAATCACATTCATTCCTCCTCCGGCATTCGTTGTTGAGTTTGCTATATAAGTATGATCTCCGAAAACAACATTTCTGTAAGGATAGCCTGAAATAGCCAATTCGCCTTGCATTACAGCCGGTTGGGATTGCCAGTCGTATATTCTTAATCCATAACTGGAATTGAGTGAAAAAGCTAAAAACTCATTCACGGCCAGGCTATTAACCACTCCTGAAATAGTTCCAAACAGGGTAAATGACGGTGAATTTGATACGTCATAAATCCGGGCACCTGAGTTCCCTGCTGCGCAAAATAAAAAGCTTTCAAAATTTGCTGAAGCCCAGATCAATCCGGGTAAACTTTGCGTTCCAGCTTCGGAGGGATGATAAGGGTCACTTACATCAAATGCCCGCATGCCATCGGCAACTGTTATTAAAAAACAGTGATCGGCATTGCTGCAACCAGCATAAATTCCACTTCTGGGCAACCCGGTAACCGGTGCCCTGCTCATTCTGGTAGGATTTTGAATGTTGGCCAGGTCCCAGATTTCCAGACCTGAAAAATACGCAGCCAGGAAGAGCCTTTTTAATTGAGGATCGTAATACATACCGTCGATCAATGCCCGGGCGTGAATTTCAGAAAGTTTGGCAGGATTATACGGATCGGTAACATCCAAAATGATCACACCTGCACCGGCCCCGATAAACAAGGTATCGCCGGTCGGGCTGCTTCCAATACCGAAACTTTGTCCAAGCGACCAGCTTCCGACATAAAACAGATTGAGCGAATCGTATTCGTCGATTTCCATATCGCTATTAAGAGTCTGGATCAAAGTTGGTTGAGCCTTGCTCTCCCCATGCCTGCTCAGCTCAACTTGTCGTAATTCATATTGACTCTGGGCAACCAGCGCTGCCGCTAAAAAAATAAAACCAAAAAATACGGGAAATTTTTTCATGAGAACTTCATTTTAAAATGATCCTTAAAATTAGTAAAAAATGAAGGTGATATATAAAAATCTAAAGAAGGATTAAGCCTTATAATAAAAATAATTTTGAGAATATATTATTTTCTGCCATTCATAAGCGGTTGAGCAAATCGAATGACATCTTCAACTGTAACCCGGTTATCGCATAGAATCGCCAGCCTTTCAATCACATTACGCAGCTCTCTGACATTCCCGGTCCAGGGTATTTGAGCAAGTTCGGCCATAGCTTCTTCTTCGATCGGAAGAATGGACTTGCCATTGCGCTCACAGGTCTGTTGTATAAAATAATCGGCTAGCAATGGAATATCATCCTGCCGTTCTCTTAATGAGGGGACATGGATCAGGATAACGCTGATCCGGTGGTACAGGTCTTCGCGAAATCTTTCTTTTTGAATTTCTTCTTTCAGGTTTTTATTGGTCGCTGTGATGACCCGCACATCAACGGGAATGTCCTTTTCACCGCCCACCCGGGTGATCTTATTTTCCTGCAATGCCCTTAATACCTTGGCCTGGGCCGATAAACTCATATCACCGATTTCATCCAGGAAAATCGTACCGCCATGGGCTTGTTCAAAATCTCCTTTCCGCTGTTTGATGGCTGATGTAAATGATCCTTTCTCATGACCGAACAACTGGCTTTCGATGAGTTCGGAAGGAATAGCAGCGCAATTTACTTCAATAAACGGTGCGTGTGCCCGTTTGCTTTTTTCATGCAGCCAGCGAGCGACCAACTCTTTACCGGTTCCGTTTTCACCGGTGATCAATACCCTGGCATCTGTTGGAGCTACACGATCGATCATTTCTTTTATATCTTCAATGGCTTTTGATTGTCCGACCATCTCCCATGACCCACTAACTTGCTTTTTAAGTTTTTTGGTTTCGGTCATCAGTGTCGATTTATCTAACGCGTTGCGAATGGTGATCAGCATCCTGTTCAGGTCAGGCGGTTTTGCAATATAATCATAGGCTCCCTTTTTAATAGCATCCACAGCCGTTTCAATGGTTCCGTGCCCGGAGATCATGATTACCGGTGTTTCGGATATTTGACCTGCTTTATCTAAAACTTCCATACCATCAATACCCGGCATTTTAATATCACAAAGGATGACATCATAGCTGTTATGACGGATCTTTTCAATGGCGATCTCCCCGTTCTCGGCTTCATCAATTTCGTACTGTTCGGCTTCGAGGATATCTCTTAATGTATTGCGGATACTTTTCTCGTCGTCGATGATTAAAATACTTGGCATATTCCCAAACGATTATATCGATTTTAAAGCGTTCAAAGATAAATATTTTATCTTTGCGCCAGATTTTCTTGTCCATGATCAAAGCGGAAAACATTCATAAATCTTTCGATCACCTGGAGGTATTGAAGGGAATAAACCTTCAGGTTAAAAAAGGCGAAATCATCTCTATAGTCGGTGCTTCAGGTGCCGGAAAATCTACATTGCTTCATATTTTGGGCACCATTGATTCTCCCGATCAGGGTAATGTTTGGATTGATGACGTTCAAATCAAAAGCATGGGTGAGAAAAAGTTAGCCGAATTCAGGAATGGGAATATCGGCTTTGTTTTTCAGTTTCATCATCTGCTACCGGAATTTACGGCATTGGAAAATGTGTGTATTCCTGCCTTCATCAGAAAAACGCCCAGAAAAAAGGCAGAGGACCGGGCCAAATATCTCCTGGATTATCTGAAAATGAGTGACCGGCTCGACCATAAACCTTCCGAACTTTCTGGCGGCGAGCAACAACGGGTTGCTGTAGCACGGGCTTTGATCAATGAACCCGCTGTAATCCTGGCCGATGAACCATCGGGTAACCTCGATTCGGTTTCGGCCAATGACCTGCACCGGTTGTTTTTTGATTTGCGTGAAAAATTTGATCAGACCTTGATAATCGTTACTCATAACCAACAGCTTGCTGATATGGCCGACCGGAAGCTGACCATAAAGGATGGGGTAATACTGAATGGTAAACATCAGGAAAATAATATTTAACAGTGCTTTGCGTTGATTAACTTGAACAAATCCTACTATTGATTTTTGTATGAATTTTTATCTGAAGATTTTCTTTTCAATCAATATTATTCTTTTTACAATTCTGGCGCCTGTTTTGCCTCAGCAGGACAATGAATCGAAATATAATGAAACCATAAAAAATGCGGATGAGTATTTTAAGGCCAAAGATTATATCAATGCAAAAGCATCCTATCAATATGCCAGCCAGCTAAATCCTGAAGCTACCTATCCCAGGGAAAAATTATCGGAAACCATTAAATTGCTAAGGGAGAAAATGGTGGTGATGGAGCAGTACAATTTTGAATTGGCTGAAGCCGACAAGTATTTCCGGGCGGAGGAATACGAACTGGCCATCACGAAGTACAAAGATGCCCTGAAGATATTACCCAATGAATCCTATCCCACAGAGCAGATAAAAAAAATCGAAAACCAGGTTGCGGAAGCCTCTGACAAACAGTCAAATTATGACGAGGCCATCCGGAAAGCACAGCAATTTGAAAAATACCGGAAGTTTGAAAACGCAAAGGAAGAATATGTAAAGGCCAAAGAGATTTTTCCCGATGAGTCTTTGCCTGCCGAAAAAATCGCTGAAATGGATGTGTTGATCGCAGAAGCGGCCAAAGTAAAAGAGGCGTATGATGAAACCGTGCGCAATGCCGACCGGCTTTTTAACCTGAAGTATTATGAAAATGCACGTGAAGAATATCAGAAAGCTGCCGATGCCAAACCGGATGAAGATTACCCTCCACAGAAAATCAAGGAAATTGATCATCTGCTTGTTCAAAAAAATGAATTTGACCTGCTGGTGAACCAAGGTGACGAGTTTTATATGGCCAAAAACCTGGAGGAAGCCAAAGCAAAATACCAGGCAGCACTCAGGATATATCCAGCCGAGAGCTATCCCAGGGACATGATCGATAGAATCAATAATTCACTCAAATCGCTCCGTGATAATGATGAACTCTATGAAAAAGCTCTTTCGGATGCAGATAATTTTGTAGAACAGCGCGACTATACCAATGCCATCAAGGAATACCAAAATGCATCCGGAATAAAACCGGATGAAAACCTTCCCAAACAAAAAATAGAAGAGATCAAAAGCCTGATCGCTCAGCAGGAGGCCGGTGAATTGGAGTACAATCAATCGGTTCAGAATGGGGAACAATTGTTGGCAAAGAAGGACTATGTGAACGCAAAAACCGAATTTGAAAAAGCAGTTTCCATCAGGCCGGACGAAGCTTACCCCCAAAAAAAGCTGAACGAAATCAACCTGGTATTGAAGGAAAGGGAAGCGGTTCAGGGCCGCTTTGATGAAACCGTTACGAAAGCAGATGTATTTTTCGAAGGTAAGGATTACGATCAGGCAGAAAAGGAATATCAAAAAGCACTTGTTATCATTCCCGGAGCCCCAGTGGCCGTAAACAAACTGGATGAAATAAAGAAGATCAAAGCCGGATTGCTTGAAAAGGAAATTGAATATGGCAAGGTGATAGCCGAAGCCGACAAACTATTTGATAAAAACGACCTGGTAAGTGCAAGGACAAAATATACCGAGGCAAGACAAATTGATGATACGAAAGCATATCCCAACGAAAAAATAGATGAAATAAATGGTTTACTGGCGCAAAAGCAGGAACTCGAAAATGAATTCAACCGAGCGGTAGCTGCCGGTGATATTTTTTTCAATAAACAGGAATTGGAGAGCGCACTCACAGAATATCAAAAAGCCAATTCGCTGAAACCGTCTGAAAAATATCCCATCGATCAAATAGGACTGATCAGCAAAAAAATTGCCGAAGGAAAATCACTGGAGGAGAATTATAATTCTTTGATTGCTTCCGCCGACCGGTTTTATCAGGAAAAGGATTTTACAAAAGCCAAAAAGGATTATGAAAAAGCACTTGATTTGAAACCTGCCGAAGCATATCCCAACGACCAGATTAAATTGATCAATACATTGTTGACTGAAAAACAACAGGCCGAACAAAGATATATACAACTGATGGCTGATGCTGACCGGTATTTCAAGGATAAGAATTACGCAGAAGCCATAGCCAAATACGGTGAAGCATTCGAAATCAATCCAGAGAGCGCCGGGCCTTCGGAAAAAATTAAAGAAATTGATGGAATTCTTGCCGGATTGGCCTTGCAGCAGGAGCAGTACAATGCAGCAATTACCGAAGCCGATAGGTTATTCGATGAGGGAAAATATGACGAGGCAAAAGCGAAATATGAATCAGCGGCCAAAATAAATCCATCAGATGTCCATTCCAATAAGCGAATTGGTGAAATTGAGATATTGATTGCTACAAAGAAATCGAATGATGAAAATTATATTACGGCAATTGCAGCCGGAGAAAAATTCCTGTCAGGGCAATCTTATGCCGAAGCTAAATCCGAATTTGAGAAAGCAGCAAGTATAAAGCCCGGAGAACCATACCCGTCCCAAAAAATAATCGAGATCAATAATATCCTGACCGGCCTGCAACAGCAACAAAATGCATATGACCAGGTGATAGCAAATGCCGACCGTTTGTTCTCGGAAGCGAAATACGATATTGCAAAAACCGAGTATCAAAAGGCGCAGGAAATGAAACCCGGCGAGAAATATCCTGCCGACCGGATCAAGGAGATTGAGGGAATATTGCAAAACCTTGATTTTACAAAAAAACAGTATGCAGAAACCCTGGCAGCCGCCGATCAGCTATTTTCCCAGGGAAAATATGATAAAGCCATTTTGGAGTACCAAATTGCAAGTGACGTTTATCCCACAGAACAATATCCTAAGGATAAAATTGTCGAAATCAAAAATTTACTGGCTAAGCAATCTGCAACTGATGAACAATACAACCTGGCTGTCAAGGATGCTGAAAGTCATTACAGGCAAAAATTTTACGATCAGGCTTTGGCAAGATATCAGGATGCTGCTGATTTGAAACCGGATGAAAAGCTGCCCAAAGACAAAATTGCAGAAATTACTTTGTTGTTGGCTTCAATTAACAAAGAACAGGTGGATTATAGCACTGCCATCAAGGAAGGCGATAACCATTTTGCACTCAAAGAGTATGATGAGGCCAAATTATCCTACATGAAAGCTTCTAACATCAGGCCACAGGAGGTTTATCCCAAAAACAAGATAGCGGAAATTGAGCAGTTACTAACTGATCAGGCCACAACAATGGCTTTATATAACAGGGCAGTAGCCGCTGCTGACCGGATGATGGAAACAAAGGAATACGACAAGGCAAAAGCAAAATATACAGAAGCTTCGACATTGATGCCCAATGAGCAATATCCTAATGATCAGATGAAAAAAATTGATGATATTTATCTGCAAATGGAATTGCAAACCCAACAAGCCTATAATGATGCCATTACTGAAGCCGACAGGTTGTTCGGAAAAGAAGAATATGAACAAGCCAAAATAAAATACCAGGGCGCTTTAAAAATAAAACCTGAAGAGTTATACCCGGTTCAGAAGATAGCTGAGATTGAAAGGCTGGTTTCCGATTTTGAAGAACTCAAAACCAGGTATAATGAAATGATCGCAGAAGCCGACAGGCATTTTAAAGCCAGGGAATACGACAATGCAAAAGCCAGATATGTTGAAGCTTCCGCATTGTTTCCGGAAGAAGAATACCCCATCAATAAAATTGAGGAGATCAACCTGATATTTAGGGCCGAAAATCAGCGGATCCAGCAGGCATACGATAAGGCTATTGCGGATGCCGATAAATTCTTTTCGGCAAGTGCATTTGACCAGGCACTGGATTCATACCGGAATGCAAGGTCGATTAAACCCGATGAAACCTATCCAGATGAAATGATCTCCAAAATCATGGTGATCATGGATAAGAACGCAGTTCGTGACCTGGTGAAAAGTGCTATAAACATTAGTGATCGTGAAGTGAAAAAACTTGCATTTGAACCGGTATCGGTTTCGGACAGGAAAAGCAATTTCATCGTGATCAGGGCAAGGAATACTTCAGGAAATGAATTCAAGGTGGTGATGAGTTATGGAAAAGGAGGCAGCAAAAACGGCGGTTTTGTTTTGCCGATTCCTGCAGATGAAAGCAGCAAGGAATACATCATTCCGGTCGGGAAGCAGTACACCTGGTTTTCGGAAGACAATGATTATATCAGCCTGGTACCCGAAGGTGGCACAATTGAAGTAAGTACTTTAAAGATTTCAAGAAGCAATTAATTATTGTCATCTACCTGCTGGTCACCCACATAGATTTCCATTTCAGGGATTTCTTCCTTGGATTTCAACAATCCCAGCATCATGATGAAACTGGTAACTAAAATAACCAGGAATAAAAGACCTTCGGAGATAATGCCCTTACTATATTCCTCAGGAATGGCATAATACAGGAGGATTGTGATCAGACCTCGCGGGGCAATGAAGAGTTCGGGATATAAATTGCGATGTGCCAGGAATTTTAGGTAAAGATACCTGACCCCGTATAAAATACCGACAATAATGAACCCCGTAATAAGAACCTTGAAGTTACCAAGAGCCTGCAGTTGTAAAGTGAATCCAAAAATAAAAAAGAAAAAAGTCCGTATCAGAAATGCAGATTCATTGGTGATCATTTTAAACCGGTCGATCCCATCCTGCAATTTTTCGATGTGAATGAACTTGGCCAGCTGGTGTGGTGCTAACAGGTCGAGATTGTTGAATATCAAACCAAAAATCAGGATCATCAACAATGACGACATGTGGATGATCTTACCCAGGGCGTAAAGCAAAACCATGATGGCGATCAGCAGGAAAAACTTGATGTTCATCGTCGTTTTTTGAATGAAAAAAAGCACCAGCCCGGTAAAAATGATAGAAACCGATATTACGATCAGAAAATCGCCGATCAACCATGCAGCCGATTGGATTTCAAACGTAGGGTTGTTAACCACTGCATTGAAAAATAAAATGCCCAGAATGTCTGAAAAAATCGATTCGTATATGATAAACTCTTTTTTATCTTCGTGAATCCCGTGAACGCTTGGAATGGCAATTGAACTGCTGATTACCGCAAGCGGAATGGCATTGATGAGGCATCCATAAAAGGTAAATTCGGTAAATATTGTTTTCATTCCGAAGGCAATTGAAAATGACGAAACCATCAAAATGACCAGTGCTGATAGAAAAGATCGTAGGATAAGCCAGAGTTTATCCCGCCTTAGCCTGAGATCCATCGCTCCTTCCAGAACAATTAGGATAATTCCAACCACGCCAAAAAACTCCAGTAATGTTTTAGTGGGAGGTAGTTCATATCCGAGATTTTCAAAAACTACCCGGGCAACAATTCCGGTAAATAACAGCAAAAGAACCGATGGGAATTTGGTTCTTAACGATATAGCGCTATATAAGTAAGAAAGTATGATTAAAACACTTGTCAGTATGATGAGTAAATAGGAATCGTCGAACATAGGGATTGATTTGTTTGACAATGATAATAAAATTATCTTTTGTTTTTTATGTCAGCTTGAAAAAGATAAGCTGTTTTTAACCGATCAGGTCAATATCCTTACCAGGACTCGGATAAGAAAGTCTTCCGATTTTTTGTGTTGCATAATATGTGTCTATTCCCGAAGAAGCAACCACATGAGCCAGGCTCAGGTTAAGCAGCCCATCATTAAGGATTAAGGATGATGGTATGATGGTTTCTATAACTTCTCCGACAATAAATGTTGATCTATTGGATTTAAGCCGAAACTGCTCAATAAGCCTGAGCCCAATTTTTACGGGTGATTCTTCTGCATAAGGCGCCGGTAAAGTTTTTGTGAAAAACGGTCTAAGTTTGACTATTTCAAATTCAGACTTGTTTGAATCATATCTTGCGGCAGTCTGGTGTGCCTTGAAAATAAACTCTTCTGCAACATGGTTCAGTGTATAATAACCTGTTTCAATGATGTTTGAAAGGGTATCACGGGGTACGGAAGATGGCTTGATGACCATCCCAATTAACGGTGGTTCTGACCCGATATGAATCACCGTATTAAAGATTGCAAGGTTGGTAATACCTTTTTTATTGACTGTTCCGCATAAATTCACACTTCTGTACCCGCTTAAAGAATTGATGAAATTTCGTCGAAATTCCTTATCGAGCTTTTTTAAATCTTCCGAACCGAAAAAGATAACGTCCTGTTTCATAAAAGCATAAATTATTTTTGGTTGTTTATTGCTAATGGGGTTCTAAAATATTGCCAACTATACTAAATCCAATATTGTCTAACACATAATATTTACTTTTGTTTTTTATTTTGAGTTTCAATGGAAAAATATTTCAGAAAATTTAGGGAGCAAACAGTTGGAAACGAAATGTTATTCGAAACACCTTATGGCCTGCAAAAAATGATCTATGCCGACTGGATTGCAAGCGGCAGGCTCTATAAACCAATTGAAAACAAACTTATCGATACTTTTGGCCCTTATGTCGGCAATACCCATACTGAAA
>JAFGBL010000108.1 GCA_016933115.1 Bacteroidales bacterium
TACTTTTCTACCGTCTCTTTCTTTTGTTTCTTTTTTCGAAGGGCTGTTAACTTCTCGTGCATTGCTTTCGCAGCGATCCTTCCGGCACCCATAGCCTCAATCACCGTAGCCGACCCAGTTACGATATCACCTCCGGCATAAACAAATTCTTTTGAAGTTTCATTTGTCTCAGGATTAGCATTGATATAACCCCATTTATTCCTTTTCAAATCAGGAGTGGATTGGAAAATAATGGGATTAGGTCCTGTTCCTACTGCGACAATACAAAGGTCTGTCTCAAGCGTAAAATTGGAACCTTCAATAGGTACCGGCCTTCTTCTTCCCGAAGCATCCGCCTCACCCAATTGCATTTTGATACATTCCATCGCCTTAATGGTGTTAAAGTCGGTTCCTATGTATTTAACCGGATTTGTCAGAAGTTTGAATTTGATCCCTTCTTCTTCAGCATGGTGAACTTCTTCGGCACGTGCCGGTAATTCATGCCGAGACCGGCGATACACAATAGTAACCTCATCGGCTCCCGTCCGTTTGGCGGTTCTGGCACAATCCATAGCCACATTCCCGCCACCAATCACGGTCACTTTATGGCCTTTTGGCATGGGTGTGTCGTATTCCGGAAATCTGTATGCTTTCATAAGGTTCATCCTGGTCAGGTATTCATTGGCAGAAAAGATATTTCCCAAACTTTCACCCTCCAAACCCATAAAAGTAGGTAAACCAGCTCCAACGCCAATGAACACAGCATCAAATTCTTCCAGCAGTTCATCCACAGTATGTATGTTTCCGATCACATGGTTAGTTTCAATTCGAACACCCAGCTCTTTCAGAAAATTAATTTCAAATTGAACGATTGATTTAGGCAGACGAAATTCAGGAATGCCATATGTCAGCACACCACCGGTTTCATGTAATGCCTCGAAAATCGTAACAGAATAGCCGAGTTGACGCATGTCGGCTGCAATGGTGAGTCCACCAGGTCCAGAGCCGATGACGGCAATTTTTTGACCGGTAGTTGGCGAAATGATCGGCACTTTAACCAGGTCCATTTTCCTTTCGTAATCGGCTACGAAACGCTCCAATCTTCCAATTGCAACAGGTTGGTCCTTATGACCAAGAATACATTTAGATTCACATTGGGATTCCTGCGGACACACTCTGCCACATATGGCGGGGAACAGGTTTGTCTCTTTGATTTTTTTCGCTGCTTCATCGAATTTTTCTTCCGCGACCAAGGCAATAAATTCCGGTATCGGGACATTGACAGGGCATCCGGTGACGCATAAAGGATTTTTACACTGAAGGCATCTGCCGGCTTCCAAAAGGGCCAGTTCCGTGGTATATCCGTATGGAACTTCCTGGAAGTTATGAACCCTCAAAGTCTGATCCTGCTCCGGCATTTCCTGTCGGGGAATCTTCAGCTTAATGCGGCGTTCGTCTCTTTTGTTAAGGCCGTGCCATTCACATCCATACTTGGTACAAATAAAGAACGGTATCAATCCTGAAAGAGCGGAAATAATGACTTCTGCTACCGGTGAACCACATTCCCCGCAGATAGTTTCTTTGGTTAGAAGACTTTTTTTACAATGCGGACAGATCAAATCATCAAGTGTGCCATCCTTTTTAATTTCCACAGATGATTCGATCTCGAAAACATCAAGGTAAGGACTCAGGTAAAGATCGATTTCCTCTCCTTTGTAAATGGCTTTGAATTCGATCTGTTTATGATCCTTTTTCTCTACATTAAAACTTGCATGGCAATGCGGACAATAAGTGTTTAAGTAGGTTTTAAACTTTAAATATTTAACGTCGTGATCTAACATAATTTGAAATTTCCAATGTTATAAATTCCCGGTTCAAACCGATTGGCAAAACAAATTCATCGAATTGAGAACAATAATGAGTCTTTTTCTGCTTTCAGGTAGAGTGAATTCCTGTTCATCAATTCATCAAAATCGACCTGGGAACCGTCAAAATCAGGCCCATCTACACAACAAAACCGGGTTTCATCATTGACCTTCACACGGCATCCTCCACACATTCCGGTTCCATCAATCATGATCGGATTCAGGCTTACCATTGTTTTTACTTTATGTTTGCCGGTAAGTTTTACTATATTTTTCATCATAATAATAGGACCGATAGCGTAAACCAGTTTAATATCGTCCCGCTCATTCAAATATTTTTCTAGGGGCTGGGTAACAAAACCACGTTCACCATAACTGCCATCGTCTGTTGTAATAACCAATTCATCGCAAATCTGGGCCATTTCATTTTCCAGGATCAGCATTTCCTTATCACGGGCTCCCATGATCCCGATAACATAATTTCCTGCTTCTTTAAACGCTTTGGCCACATGATGCAAAATAGCAACTCCTGTTCCTCCGCCTATCATTACCACCGTTCCGATGTTTTCGACTTCGGCTGCCCTGCCTAATGGACCAACAACATCCCGGATCAAATCACCCTCTTTCAATGACCGCATCAATGCAGTTGTTTTTCCAACGACCTGGAAAATAATAGTAATAATCCCGGCAAATTCGTCCTTATCTGCAACGGTAAGCGGTATCCGCTCACCTGTTTCATTCACCCTGATGATAACAAATTGGCCTGCCTTCACCTTTTTGGCGATTTTAGGGGCATTGATATCAAACCTGATAATTGTGCCCTGGGCCATCTCCTGTTTTCTAACGATTTGAAACATATCTGTTTAATGTCGATTTACAAATTTTATCTGACTAAATTTATTACCATGTCATTTCACTCAAATTTTACCATTCATCACTTTCCTCAAGTTTGATGGAATACAGGTCATCCTCGCTTAATCCGTGCCATTTGCAACCTTTTTTGGTACAAATAAAAAAATCGATCAGTTTAGTACTGGCGCTGACATTGATCTTGGCTATGGGCGAATTACACTTTCCGCATGTTTTCTCAATAATAACCAGGCTTTTGTTGCAGTGAAAACATTTTATGTCTGAAACAGCTTTATCTTCCGGCAGGAAAATGGTAGACTTTGAAGTAAAACTATTCAAATACGGACTCAAAAGCAAATATCCCTCTTCACCATTAATGATTTTAAGCTTTAACATATCGTTTTCGATCAGGCTTTTTCTGCAATGCGGACAATAACTTTGCAGGAAAGTGCCCGTTTCGATGATTTCCTCATCCTCATCAACTTTTTTTTCAGGTTTATTATATTTTTCCTCAGGGGTCCTTTCATCTTTTGGGAATTTCCTTCCCCTGAAACCATATTCCTGGTACAACTTACGAAGTGCCAGTGAGAGATCTTCGAACTCAACATGGTGATTTTTACAGCCGCTGCGTGCACAAATGCTTACCTTCCCACCCATATCAAGGTAGAATGGAACCATTTCACCGCCGCAGCTCAGGCATTCGGCCTCAGAATTCATTACTTTGTTGCAGTGGGGGCAGGAAAACGTTGCAACTTCACCTTTTGGTATTTCAAAATCACTGGTGTAGTTATAGCTGCCGTAAATAGCACTTAGGTGAATAGATCCTTTTTTATCTCCTTGTACTACATTGAGTTTGATACTCGGCTCGTTGTCAACGAGCACCTTTTTATCCATCAGCGATTCTCCGCAGAACCGGCACTTCAGGCTTAATGCGACAAATTCGTACATGTCTCTAATTTTTTTTCTAAAACGTGATGTTCAGAATTTTATGCACAATAATAAAAATTTCTATGGTAAAAATTCAAACTATATTTTATACGTGTGATCGCTTTTTTTTGTTTGTCATTGCTTAAATGGCAGTAATACAATATTTTGACTATTATTATCACTGTCTAATTTATAGATAATATAAATAATTCTGCTAATATGAACCGGAGTTCTGATTGTTTCA
>JAFGBL010000016.1 GCA_016933115.1 Bacteroidales bacterium
AAATCAATACCAGCAGGATCTTCCCCCTCAGGATGTGTAACTTCATAACCGAACCAATAATCCTGTGAAGCATAAATAAAAACAGGGTTGATAAGATCTATCTCATTCCAACCAATCTGGCTTTCAATCGGCTGACTTAAGATTTCATTTTCAGCATCAGGACCAGTCCATACTTTCAATACAAAGGAGGCATTGGGTGCGTTTTCGTAATGGTAATAATTCATTTTTGTAACATACATACCATTATAAGGCTCCAGATCTTCAGGATACCAGTGAGATGCGACATAAAAAGTACCACCGTAGTATAATCCAATACCATCCCCACTATTCAATTGCTGATCCCAATATATCCAATATCCCGGATCGTAATCCCAATAAAGTAATACATCTGAACCGGTAATTGCAAAGGAGAGGTTAGTAGGAGAAGTGGGAATCAAAACATCTTCAATACAATAATTATCAAAATGGTAAAGAGGATTGCCGTAAACACCATCAGGCCATGCATAAAAATTACTGCCTCCCAACTGTTTCAGGTTGTTTGTACCAAATGCCCCAGTACTCCACACCCATTCATGTACGAGTACTCCATCGAAAAAAAACTCAGCCCAGTCATTATCCAGGTCAACTAATATTTTAACCATTTGCCAGGTATTATATTCAAAATTGAAATTGGCGGCATTTTGAGCACCACCATCAATACTGCCAACACCTACACCGTTAAAACCGAAGAAAACCTGCATGCCCCACTGGCTGGAAGAACCCGCAAATTCCTGGAAGGTATTAAAATATCCGTCTGCTCCAACAGGAATATAGATATCAAAACTAATTGAGTAGACGCCTGATGTATAATTATCGATGACATGAATCAGATCATTTGCGCCGGTAATTTCAACTACATTTCCTCCATTGTCAACGATGTAGGGATCTTTGTCTGATCCGGGAATATTTGGCCAGGTGGTCCAGTCGTTTGGATTTTGAATTACAAGTTGTTCCCCAACCTGATAGCTCTCAAAATCATCGAAAAATTGACATTCTGCTCCGGTTCCATCAATTATTTCAACCAAATAATCTTCTGCTTCACCATAATCGTAAACTATACATGGGTCATTACAAAAACTCCCAGTATTGGTGCGAATTCTCAATAAATGTTGTCCAGAGGGTGCAAAATCAGGAATTTCAAGATCAACAGAATAAAGCTGATCAGGGTATTCGATCCAGAAATTTGAAATTACGATTTCGTCGGGTGTCAATATTAGGTCATCATTCCAATCTATCCAAAGAGAAACATAATTATCCCCACTTCCTGATGAAATGATTATTTCATAAGTATCACCCTTTTCAAGCACTACAGGACCGAGGTCAAGGTATTGGCTCCAACCGACAGAACCCATATTATCTTCACAACCAGAATTTAAGTTAATTATTTCTTCCAATGTAAAATTCGTAATCCCATCACCCATTGTACAACCATTCATATATCCGGGCATACAAATTTCAGCTCCGGTTCCAACAATAACTGAATAGTCTTCAACTTCACCATAATTGGATGCTCCGCAAGGATTTCCGCAACTGGATCCAATACTCTTTAACCGGATCCGCATCCTCGTTTCAATGTTTGGAGAATCTTCAGGTACTTCAATATAAAAAATACTATTTGGAGACCCCTCATCAATAACACATACTACCTGCTCCTCTTCAGAAAAATTGTAATCCAAATTCCAATCTATCCAAATTCCGTAATCAGTAAAGTTTTTGAAGTTCTCTACGATTATTTGAATTGGATAGTTTAAACCTGGTTGAACTGTTGTTGACATGCCAGTAAAATCTCCATAGAAATTTATTCCTGATTCAAGGTTAACAATATCACCAAAAAGAATCCCATCAATATGCTCATAATTATTTAATCCCCCGTTTGCCTCGCAATAGTCAGACTTTTGCTTGGTTAAAATGGCTTTATTTTCTCTATCCGAAGTTTTATCTGCATCCCCTATAACAATGGTATAATCTTCTACCTCTCCGTAAGAAGCCGAACCACATGGATCACCACAATCAGAATCAATATACTTCAGGCGAATTCGCATAATTACAATATTTGGAGAAACATCAAGAGGAACCTGGATTTCCCATGTATGAACCGGTTGTCCATTATTTATTTCGCAAACTACCTGCTCATTTTCCGGATCAAAAATATTATCCGCATTCCAATCAATCCACACTCCATAATCGTCATACGTATAAGGATTACCAGTATAAATCTTTAATACATAAGAAACACCTGGAGTAACTGTTGTAGATAGGTTTGTAAAATCCCCATAAAAATTAATTCCTGAATTCAAATTGCTAATTTCACCAAACTCTACACCATCAATGTATTCATAATTATCAAGACCTCCATAAGCATCACAATATAATTCTAATTGCACTAATGAGTTTTGTAACGAAAAATCGGGATTCGATTTGCACAAAATACTCTTTTCCCTTTGCCCAAATAAATGATTATCGGACTTTTGTGAATAAGCAATAAAGGAAATGATCAGGGATGCGATACATAGGATCAAAATTCTATTCATGGTTTTGATATTAATTCATAATTCAGCCTACCAAAAATAATAAAAAAGGATCGTAAAACAAATACGACCCTTAAATATTTTACCGAATTAAATATTTAATATCACAAAGGTTTTATCCGGTCCAACCCCATTTTCACCGCTTCAATATGATCAAAAGCCAGGAATGGCAGGCTGTCGACGGGAAACCAGCGGGCATCGCTGGCATCATCGCCACCTTTAACAGCTGAATTTTCAATTTTGATTATTCCATAAAATGTCACCGATACTGTCCTTCCGCGAGGATCGCGACCCAATGCACTGAAAGTATGCAATTGTTTGAGGTCATTGAATTTCAACCCGGTCTCCTCTTCCAGTTCCCGAACCACGGCTTGCTCGACGGTTTCCTCCATATCCACAAACCCGCCCGGAAGCGCCCACATGCCGGCAAAGGGATCGTGCTTTCGCTGAATGAGCAACACTTCCTGTTTTGAGCCGTTAATCCTGAAAACCACCGCATCAACGGTGAGCATCAGGCGGGGATATTCGTATGTGTATAGCATGGATGATTGGTGATTTTAGATTGAAAATTAGTGATTAGTGAAGTATTATTTGATCTCGCTTCCGTTGTGAAAATCCTCGGTTGGAGAGATCAGGCAAAGTTCCCCTTTCGAATTTTCTGCAGACAGGATCATTCCCATCGATTCCACACCACGGATCTTCCTCGGAGCCAGGTTCACGATCATACAGATCTTTTTGCCCACTAAATCCTCTGGCTTGTAAGCATTTGCAATACCTGAAATAACGGTGCGATTGTCAATTCCCGTATCGATTTTCAGTTTTAGTAACTTATCCGTTTTCGGCACTTTTTCAGCTTCGAGCACCGTGGCCACACGGATATCGAGTTTGGCAAAATCCTCATAAATTACGTTTTCTTTGGCCGGATTCACTTTTATTGCTTTTTGTTCGTTTGCATTTTTCGTATCCAGTAACTTTTGCACCTGCGCTTCGATGGCAGCATCGTCAATTTTCTCGAAAAGATATTCCGGTTGGTCCAGTGTTTGACCGTCTTTCAGCAATTCGGCGCTACCGGCATCCTTCCAAACTGATTTTTCCAAATTTAGCATTTTTGAGAGCTTATCAGCCGAAAAAGGGAGGAACGGCTTTGAAAGGATGGCGAGGTTGGCACATATTTGCAAGGAAATGTTCAAAATGGTTCGAACCCTGCTTTCATCCGTTTTAAACAGTTTCCACGGTTCCGAATCGGTGAGGTATTTGTTGCCCAGCCGGGCCAGGTTCATCAGTTCGTTCAATGCCTCCCGGAATCGGAAATTATCCAGGCTTACGCCTATTTTCATGGGAAACTCCTTCATTTCCTCCAGCACCGATTTGTCGTAATCGTTCAACTCCTCAATGGGAGGGACTTTTCCTTTGCAATAATTATGGGTAAGCACCATGGTCCGGTTCACAAAGTTACCGAAAATGGCCAGCAACTCGCTGTTGTTCCGGGTTTGAAAATCCTTCCAGGTGAAATCGTTGTCCTTGGTCTCGGGTGCATTGGCGGTGAGAACATACCGCAAAACATCCTGTTTTCCGGGAAAATCTTCCAGGTATTCGTGCAACCACACCGCCCAGTTGCGGGAGGTGGAGATCTTGTCATTTTCCAGGTTCATGAACTCAAAAGCCGGAACATTATCGGGCAAAATGTAAGAACCCTCATGCTTAAGCATGGAAGGGAAAATAATACAGTGGAAAACGATGTTATCCTTGCCGATGAAATGGATCAACCGGGTCTCCTCGTCCTTCCAGTACAATTTCCAGTCCTTTCCGGTTTTTTCTGCCCATTCGCGGGTTGCAGAAATGTAGCCGATGGGTGCATCAAACCAGACATACAAAACCTTGCCTTCGGTTTCGGGGATGGGTACTTTCACGCCCCAGTCCAGGTCACGGGTGACGGCACGGGGCTGCAATCCATGGTCGATCCATGATTTGCACTGACCATAAACATTGATTTTCCAGTCATCTTTATGACCTTTGATGATCCACTCTTTCAACCAGGGTTCATATTTATCCAACGGCAGATACCAGTGTTTGGTTTCTTTTTTAATAGGCTTATCACCACTCAATACCGAAACCGGGTTGATGAGATCATCGGGGCTCAAAGAGGTACCGCAATTTTCGCACTGGTCGCCGTAAGCTTTTTCAAAGTGGCAATGGGGGCAGGTGCCAGTGATGTAACGGTCGGCTAAAAAATGCTGGGTGGCTTCATCGTAATACTGCAGGGAAGTTTTTTCAATAAACTCGCCTTTATCGTAAAGGGTTTTGAAGAACCCGGAAGCCGTTTCGTGGTGGATTTGGTTGGAAGTGCGGGAATAAATATCAAAAGAGATCCCGAATTGTTCAAAAGAGGTCTTGATCATCCCATGATATTTGTCGACGATCTCTTGCGGAGTAACACCCTGTTGCCTTGCTTTGATGGTGATGGGAACCCCATGCTCATCCGAACCGCCGATAAAAACCACATCGGTGCCTTTGGAACGCAGGTATCGGACATAAATATCGGCAGGCACATAAACCCCGGCCAGGTGACCGATATGGATGGGACCGTTGGCATAGGGCAGGGCCGAAGTTACCGTATATCTTTTAAAGCTTTTCTTTTCAGCCATAAACCAAATCTTTGTAATTTCGGCAAAGATAAGAATTTGTATATCAAATAGTGATTTTAAAAGGGATCACGCAAAGGGGAAGAAGAAGCGCGAATAGCTATCTTTGCGAATCTCTTTGCGGTTTTTACGTGAAATAAAAAAATGAAAACACCACCATACTTAAATAAAGAAGATAAAATCACCATTTTAGCACCTGCCGGGAAGATCGGTAAAGCGGTCGTAGAAAATGCCATACAAGTTCTTACCGGTTGGGAGCTTGAAGTTAAGATTGGAAAATATTTATTTGACAACCATTTTCAATATGCTGCCGAGGATGAAAAACGATTGGAAGACCTTCAACAAGCTCTTAATGACGAAACTGTAAAGGCTATTTTATTTGCCCGCGGTGGCTATGGAACCATCCGGATCATCGATCAACTCGATTTTACTGAATTTATTAAAAAACCTAAATGGCTCATCGGCTTCAGCGATATTACCGTTTTGCACTCCCATCTTCATCAAAACTTTGGTATTGAAACTATTCATGGGTCCATGGCTTCCGGTCTTGCCGATTCCTTTTCTTCCGAATGGCTCTATAAATGTTTGTTTGGTAGACCCTTGAACTATGAACTTGAAACGCATAAACTTTCCCGCAAGGGAAGTACTGAAGGAATCCTGACCGGTGGCAACCTAGCTATGCTGTGTTCATTGCTGGGTTCCAAGTCAGATATTGATACAAACAACAAAATTTTGTTTATCGAAGAGGTAGGAGAATATCTCTACCGCCTCGACCGTATGATGTGGACGTTAAAAAGAGCCGGCAAATTAGAAAACCTGGCAGGATTGATTGTCGGGGGGTTGACTGACATAAAAGACAATGAAAGCCCATTTGGCCAATCAGCCGAAGAGATCATCGTGGAGGCCGTTTCGGGGTATGATTTTCCGGTTTGTTTTGGTTTCCCGGCCGGCCATCAAAAGAAAAATGCAACTTTGATCCTCGGAAGAAACGTTATATTATCAATCAACAATAAAACAAAAATCAACTTCGAACTTTAAACTTCAAACTTCGAACTTCAAACTTCGAACAGATTTACCTCTATGGCCCAACACAACGAACTTGGTAAAATAGGAGAAAATATTGCTTTTCAATACCTGCTGGGTAAAGGATACGAAATCGTGGAGAGAAACTGGAGATTTGGGAAAGACGAGATCGATATTATTGCCCGCTATGAGAATCGACTGGTTATCATAGAAGTGAAAACCCGCAGCACAGATTTTTTTGGTGATCCCGAAGATTCCGTCGGTGATAAAAAACAGCAGTTTTTAATTCGCGCAGCCGACGAATATGTCAATCAAAAGGATATTGACCAGGAAGTGCGTTTCGACATCATTTCCATCATCATCGAACAGAATAAACACACCGTCCGGCACATCGAGGATGCATTTTATCCCACGCTTCCCGAGTGAAACACCAACAAGGGAATATGGGTGTGGAACAACATTTTACGGGCGATGCTGGGATTGAAAACCCTTTCCAGTATGTTTCTTTTTCTTGTTGTCATGCCAATCAGGTCAATATCGTTTTTACCGATATAATCTTCAAGGCCCTCCAGCACATCTTCATGTTCAATTAAATCGCAGGTAATGTCATAATCAGGATATTCCTCGTGAAAATGATTTTTCAGTGAATCCATTTTAATATCTGATAAGTGCTGTTTTGAACCCGTAGCAATATGCACACAATAAATTTTCATTTCGAAAGGCCTTACAAGAGACATTAATTTGCTTATGGTAGCAAAATCCGAATCATCAAAGTCGGTGGCAAACAACACTTTGTTGATATAATCCATCCCCATATAAACAGCATTGGATGGAATTGCCAACACAGGGACTTTCGATTTTTCAATCACTTTTTTTGTAACACTGCCAATGAAGTTTAACGACCCCTTTCCTTTAGTCCCCATTACGATAACACCGGGCCTGTACTTTTCAGCATATTCCAGGATCACGATTTCAGGAACGCCCTTTTCCAAGGAATAGGTAATTTTTATTTTTTCTCTATTTTCCGAAGAAGCCTTATCCAATAAATTCTGTTTAAGCCTGGTAATTTGCTTTTTTGCCTCTCGCTCCATGTTGCCGATGATAGGATCAAGCTGAAATGCCATGGCCTGGTTTTCCAGGTAAGGTTCCGAAGTAACAATCGGATTAAAAAAAGAATACAACAGTTTAATTTCGGCTTTTAATTTCTGTGCGATTCCAAGGGCATAATCACAGGCATTTAATGATTGTTCCGAAAAATCGACAGGAACCAAAATTCTTCTGATACTTTTCATTTTATCCAATGCTTTTTGTTTTTCTGTTCCAAAAGCTGCCTTGAACTCTTCGATGATTTTATATGCTTTATCTGCATCCGATTCGCGAACTTTAACTTTCACTCCGGTAGCTATTCCAGGTTGAACAAGGTTGATGTTGGAAAGAAAACATTCAATCCCTTCTGCTTCGAGCCTTGCTTGCAGCAACTGAGCCCTGGAATAGGGATAAGATGCCAGGGTAATAATTTGATCTTCCATGATTGTTTAACTCAATTTTAACGAACTATAAAATTACGAAAATATTCCGGCTAAGTCAATATGTAATTATAATCGGGAATTTCAGGTAAAAAAGCGTAACTGTTATTTTGGTAATCCAATTGGCAGCAAAAATGTTGTAGGCCATTGGTTACCATCAGGAACTTTACATTAAAATGGATGTTGTACCGGACAATCTGATCAAAAACAGATTTATCAATTTGAACATTGGGGGCTTTACATTCAACAATGGCAACCGGATTACCCTTTCGGTCAAAAATTAATATATCGGTCCTTTTCAGCTTTTTGTATAGCTTCATTCCGGTTTCAACAGAAACCAAAGTGGAGGGATAGTTTTTATCCTGGGTCAGATACATTAAAAAATTCTGTCTGACCCACTCTTCTGGGGTAAGTGAAACAAATTTTTTCCTTTGCGTATCGAAAATTTGCTTTTTTCCCGAAACAGTTCTGAATCGAAAAGTATAATCCGGAAAATTCAACCTGACCATGATATATTCTCAATATTGGAATCTGCCCAAAATTAACAATTATTGAAATTTTATTTCGTTTTTTACCATTATGAAGATAGTTTTTGCGAATGATAAAAAAATCTCTACCTTTGCACCCCAATTTTCAAAGCTGAAGAGGGTGGACAACTTAAAGGATTTTATCATCCCGTTTCGGGGACTGAGCCTGGGGGTTCACAAGTACGACTGGGAGATCGGTAAAAAGTTCTTTGAATCGATTGAAAATACCGAAATTCAAGATGCCAATATCACGGTTTCGCTTGAACTTGAAAAACAGGAACGTTTAATGATCCTCAATTTCTTGATAGAAGGGGAGATGGTGGTATTATGCGACCGGTGCCTTGACGACCTGAAGTTGACAATAACCACCAAAGAAACATTTTATGTAAAAATCGGAGCTGTTGAAATGGGGATGGAAGAAGCGGAAAATATCCTGGTAATACCGGAAACTGAATATAAGATTGACATTGGATTATTGGTGAATGAGTTTATCACTTTGTCACTTCCCCTAAAGAAAGTCCATGGAGAAGATGAAAACGGAATTTCCGAATGCAATCCCGAAGCTTTGAAAAAACTGGAAGAATTATCAGCGAAAAACAAGATAGATCCCCGCTGGGATAAATTGAAAAACATAAAATTGGATTAACAATAAAATTATCATACGATGCCACATCCGAAAAGAAAAACATCAAAAACAAGAAGGGATAAAAGGCGGACCCATTACAAAGCCACTGCACCAACCCTCGCCAAATGTGCAACTACGGGTGAAATACACAGGTACCACAGGGGTTACTATGTAGACGGTGACTTATATTATAAGGGTAAGTTGGTTTATTCCAAAGCTGAGGTTAAATAATAAATGACTTTTAATTTCCGGTCATGAAAATCGGTCTCGATGTAATGGGAGGAGATTATGCTCCTGAAGTTACCATTGAAGGAGCCATACTAGCCCAAAAAAAGATACCGGAATCAGACAGGATTTTTTTATTCGGGCCGGAGGATATTATACTTGGCAAATTAAAAGAAAAAGAGTCTGATCCTACTCTTTTCACAATTGTCCATGCTCCTGAAATTATCGGAATGGGAGATCGGCCTATTAAAGCCTACACCCAAAAGCCCAACTCCAGCATATCGCTGGGATTCAAATACCTTAAACATAAAAAGATTGATTCGTTTGCAAGTGCTGGTAATTCAGGGGCAACGCTGGTGGGCGCCATGTACAGCGTTAGCAATATCAAAGGGATTATCAGGCCGAGTACACTCACAACCATCCCAAAAGAAAACGGTGGGATGAACGTAATGCTTGATATTGGTACCAATCCCGATATTAAACCCGACATTTTATACCAGTTTGCCATACTGGGATCGATCTATTCAAAACATGTTTTAAATGTTAAGAATCCAAGGGTTGGATTACTCAACATCGGGGAAGAGGATGAGAAAGGCAATTTGTTGTGCCAATCTGCATTCCGGTTGATGAAGGATTCGGAAGATTTTAATTTTTTTGGTAACATTGAAGGTAGGGATCTTTTTAAAGATAAGGCAGATGTGATTGTGTGTGACGGATTTACGGGAAACATTGTACTGAAACAAATAGAAGCCATGTACCGGCTACTTATCAAAAGGAACCTGGTTGATGAATTCATTGATAAATTCAATTATGAAAATTATGGCGGCAGCCCCATTCTGGGTGTCAATGCCTCTGTGGTTATTGGTCATGGAATTTCAAGCGCAAAAGCTATCTTGAATATGATCTTACTTTCAAAAGACATTTATGAAGCCCATCTTACCCAAAAAATTAAAAGGGCAATGAATAAATACATCCAAATTAAATAAATGTTATTTTTGGATTTTTCTTCTTTAAATCAGATTAATTATAATGACACATTTAAGGGCAGCGATTACAGGAGTGCATGGGTATGCTCCTGAATACATTCTTACAAATCAAGAGCTGGAAACAATGGTGGATACCACGGATGAGTGGATCACCACCCGGACTGGGATCAGGGAAAGGCATATTTGCAAGGGAGAGGGAAAAGGGACATCGGACATGGCGGTGGAGGCCGTAAAAGGCCTTTTTAAAAAAACAAATACTTCACCCAATGATATTGACCTGGTAATTTGTGCAACGGTTTCACCCGACATGGTCTACCCAGCCACAGCAAATATCATCAGCGATAAGGTTGGTATAAAAAAAGCTTTTAGTTTCGATATCAATGCAGCATGTTCCGGGTTTATTTATGCTTTGACAACAGCTTCTAAATATATTGAAACGGGAGCATATAAAAAGATTCTGGTTGTAGGTGCCGATAAAATGTCGTCCATTGTTGACTATACCGACAGGACAACCTGTGTAATATTTGGAGATGCTGCCGGAGCAGTACTTCTCGAGCCATCAACCAACGGTTATGGCCTCATGGATGCCATTCTCAGGTCCGACGGATCGGGAAGGATTCACCTGCATCAGAAAGCCGGTGGTTCTGTCAGGCCGGCTTCACACGAAACAGTTGATAATAGAGAACATTTCGTTTACCAGGAAGGTCAGGCGGTTTTTAAATTTGCAGTGACCAACATGGCCGATGTTTCTGTTGAAATAATGGAAAAAAATGGCCTGAAATCGAAAGACATTACCTGGCTCGTTCCACACCAGGCCAACCTGCGCATTATCGAAGCTACCGCCCGGAGAATGGGACTGGAAAAGGAAAAGGTGATGATCAACATCCAACGATATGGCAATACCACAAATGGTACCATTCCAATGTGCCTCTTCGAATGGGAAGATCAACTCAAAAAAGGAGACAATATCGTTCTGGCCGCTTTTGGTGGCGGGTTTACCTGGGGTTCCATTTTTCTGAAATGGGCTTATGACGGGGGGAAATAGATTCGATCGTTATATTGTTAAATTGCTTATAGACTAGCCGGATACGTTAAAATCACAATTTTCCAGGACTTTTCTGACATCATCCAGTGAATTGGTTTCCATTAAATCAGCCCGAATTTTAACTGCTCCGGGAAAACCCGAAGTATAAATTTTAAAAAATCTTTTCATTATCGCAAAGTTCTTTTCTGATTCCCAGGTTTCGGTGAATAGAAACGCATGTTTGTAAAGCAACCGCAGTCGTTCCTCCGGGCTGTGTTCAATTTGTTGCTTGTTAAAAAACCAGGGATTTTGAAAAATGCCCCGGCCAACCATTATCCCGTCTACCACATAATCATTTGCTTTTTGCAATCCATCCTCGTACGACATCACGTCACCATTGCCATGGATCAAGGTTTCGGGGTTCATCTGATCACGCAGTTTTACCGCTTTCGCTACTTCATTCCAGTCGGCTATACCTTCGGATTGTTGTTTCTGAATGCGTCCGTGAATGGTGATCAGCACCGGCCTGGTTTCAAGCAAGTGCCCGATCCACTCTTCCGTTATTACTTTGTTGATCCCGATCCGGGTCTTAATACTTACGGGTATTGTTGATGCTTCTTGTGTAGCCAGGATGATCTCTTTGGCAAGGGTCGGATTTCCGATCAATGCCGAACAAGCTCCCTGTTTCACGATCTTCTTTACCGGACATCCCATGTTGATATCGATTCCATCAAATTCACCCTCCTCACAAATGATTTGTGCTGTTTTGGCATGTTTCTCCGGGTCGGCACCCCAAACCTGAGCTACAATCTTTACTCCTGTTTTTCTTAGTAACTCCCTTTCTGAGCCATTGATCCGTAACCGGTGTTTTACTTTCGGGCCTCCGACTTCATGCACAAAGCCGTCGGTGGAAGTAAATTCACTGAAAATTACGTGCAAACAACCGGGGTCTGATACCTGCATGACAATCTCCCTGAAGACCGTATCAGTAACGTCTTCCATTGGCGCCAACGTAAAGGCCGGCTTGCGTAACCTTTCCCAGAAATTTCCCTCTTTTATACCTGTCATTCAGGCAAAATTAGAATATTTTATATCATCCGGTCTGGATATTATATCTTTGTCAAAAGCTCTATTGGTAATTTAGATGAACCTATTGAAATTATTTATTTGCTTTTTTATTTTCATCCTAACCCTCCATAGTAATTGTCAGGAGGATTTTTCTTTTGATAGCCTGGTAAATAGCATTGAAAAAATGCCCTATAATGAGGCGTTCATTGCAATCATGGATCTACCCTATGACAAATACGCCGGGAACTTAATCGTTTCGGAAAAACTATTCACTAAAGCTTTGACGATGGCGAGAAAAACAGAAGATTCAGTAAAGGTCGGTGAGGTATACGCCAGGCTTGCCATCATTAATTATTTAAGGGGAAACTATGATCAAAGTGTAGATTATAACCAGAAGGCGATCGAGCTTTTTCTGAACCACGATAAAACCGTTAAGGCCGGTTATGTGTATTGTGAAATGGGTTACCAGATGAAGCGCAGAAATATGTCGCTGGCATTCTACTACATGCGAAAGGGTTTGTATTTGCTCGAAAACGCTGATTCGATCCCCAACATGAGTGCCCCTTACGACAACTATGGCGTATTGCTTGAAATGAAAAATTGCTACGACAGTGCCCTGATTTTTTATAACAAGGCTTTGGCCATCAAGGAAAAAACTGTTGATAGCATTGGGATTCCTTTCAGCCTGAATAACATTGCCCAAACCTACATGCTTCAAAAAAAATATAGTTCTGCCAAGGATTATCTTGACAGGGCATTTACCATCAGGAAAATCAGGAATGATATATTTGGAATAATTGAGAATTATAGTCTTTATGGTGATTATTTCCTGCAGCAGGATAAAATTTCAGAGGCAATCAAATTTTATCAATTAGGGCTGGAAAAAGCAAAAGTATCAGGCTATCTTTACGTTTGGCAGTATATCAGCAACAAACTTTCCATTTGTTACGAAAAAACCGGGAATTATCCTTTGGCACTCAAATTCCACCGTGAAAACCAACAGATCAGGGACAGCATCATCAATAGCGAAACCAATGATAAAATTGCCCGGTTGGAAGTTCAATTCAGGACGATTGAAAAAGAAAAAGAGCTGGAACGCAAAGCAAAGGAAGTCGCCATTCTGAACCAGGTAAAAGTACAACAGGAATTAAAACTATCGAACAGGAATATGGTGATCTTTGGAATATCCGGATTATCCGTAATATTGATCCTGTTGTTCCTATTATTATTTCAACGATTCAGGCAAAAACATCAACTGAAAATGAATAACGCTTTATTGATGGAAAAGGAACGGGGAATAAAAGCTGTGATTGAAGCCGAAGAAGAAGAAAGAAACCGGATTGCCCGCGAATTGCACGACGGGGTTGGACAGCAAATGAGCGGTTTGAAACTGGCCTGGCAAAACTTCAACAATAGATTTCTGAAAGATGAAAAAGAGGCTATAAC
Organism: Bacteroidales bacterium; assembly: GCA_016933115.1. Lineage (GTDB taxonomy): Bacteria > Bacteroidota > Bacteroidia > Bacteroidales > JAADJA01 > JAADJA01. The sequence continues at coordinate 13,660 of JAFGBL010000016.1, forward strand.
CGAATCGGAGCGCTTATTTGCCTTGCTTGACAATTCTTCAACTGAATTGCGATCTATTTCTCACCAAATGATGCCCAAAGCACTGAAAGAGGTTGGATTGCAGGCAGCAATTTCCGATATGCTGAATGCATCTTTCAGAAACACCACTTCAGAAATACGTCTTGATATCTTCGGTATCGAAACAAGGTATGAAAAAAATATTGAAATAGCCATTTTCAGGGTATGCCAGGAGTTGACCAGTAATATTATCAAATATGCAAATGCATCAAATATAGATATTCAATTGTATCAATCGAAAGGTAATTTGATTCTTTCTGTGGAAGATGATGGAGCCGGTTTTGATATGAACAAGAGGAAGGATGGAATTGGCCTGACCAACATCAAAAGCAGGGTTGAAAGTGCAGGAGGCACCTTTTTTATTGAATCGGAACCATCAAGGGGAACCAGGGCAACGATACGTATCCCGGTTTAGTGGATTTCAATATTACACAATCCATTTAATAATTTCAAAAACACCGGCACTGATTAAAAACGTTCCGGGAACCGTCAGAACCCATGCAATTATTATATTGCCTGCCACCCCCCACCTGACTGCTGTAATTCTACGAGACATTCCAACCCCCATAATGGACCCTGTAATGGTATGGGTTGTACTTACCGGAATACCTCCGAAGGTACTGCCTATAACCGTGATAGCCCCTGCCGTTTCCGCACTAAATCCCTGAACCGGTTTCAGGTTGGTGAGGCCGATACCCAGCGTTTTGATTACCCGCCAACCACCAGCAAGGGTCCCCAGGGAAATCATGGTATAACTCAACAGGATGACCCAAATCGGAACATAGAACTGATCGCCCAAATGGCCGGTAGTAAACAGTAAAACTGAAATGATTCCCATGGTTTTCTGTGCGTCATTGGTTCCATGGCCAATGCTGAATATTGCTGAAGAAAAAAGCTGAAGCCCCCTGAATAAAGAATCTACACGCCTGGGATGAGAATTCCTGAAAATATAATTGGTCAGTAACATGATGAAAAATCCCAATAACAATCCGATTAATGGGGATAAAACCATGAATAATAAAACTTTAAATAATCCGCTGGCAAATATGGCCTGAGGCCCTGATGTAAATAGCACCGGACCTATCAACCCGCCGATTAAGGCATGCGAAACACTGATGGGAAGTCCAAAAAAAGTACAGCTATATACCCAAATGATTGCACCGACTAAAGCAGCCAGTATGATGTATTCGTTAACAAAATGCGGATCAACAATTCCCTTACCAATTGTAGTTGCGACCTTGGCGCCAAAAATAAAGACTGCTGCAAAATTAAAGAAAGCAGCCCAGGCAACGGCTGCAAATGGAGGCAATACCTTAGTAGAAACGACTGTTGCAATAGAGTTGGCAGCATCATTCATTCCATTAAGAAAGTCAAAAACAAGGGCCAGGGAAATTGTAATTACAACAACTGTCAACATCGGCAAAATAATTAGGCCATTTTTAGTAATATGGTTTTCAGAACATCTGCAACATCTTCAATGCAATCCATTGTGCTTTCAAGGTTTTGTATAATTTCCTTTTTCTTGATGAGTTCAATTGCATCTTTCTCTTTCTCGAAAAGGTCTGAAATCATCATGTGGTATAAACCATCGCATTGTTTTTCCAATTCATTGATATGGTTACAGGCTTTTCGTATTTTTTCATGTTTTCTTAAATTTTTTAACTCTTTGATGGCTTTTTCCATTTCCTTGCAACCGACAACAATAAGAGATGGATACTGCGAAATTTCAGGGTCAAACGATTTGGGTTTATACAATTCAATGCGGTGACTGCAGCCATAAATCAAGTCTAACACCTCTTCCATGGATGATGACAATGCATGAATATCTTCTCTTTCAATGGGAGTAATGAAGGTTTTATCCAATTCATTGAAAATATTCCTGGCTATTTCGTCTCCGCTGCCTTCCAAATCCCTGATTTCGGCTATGTACTTTTGCTTGAGCATTGGGTCCTCAGTAATAAAAAGCTTGTTGAGATTTATTGCTGCCTTTACCACATTTGCTGCCTCCTGCTCAAACATGGGGAAAAATTTTTTATCTCCGATGGAAAGTCTCCGGAAAAATGAACTTATTCCCATAATTTTATTATTATTTTGTGTAAAATTAGATAATTTTTATCATGTTGATTGATACCTCAAAAACTAATAATTATTGACAATTCTCGATTAATTATCAGTAAATTTTTGCATGGCTAAGTAAATTCTAATCCCAGGATTCAATTATTCTGACTTAATGTGTAATCACTACTGATTTAAGAATTTAACACCAGTGTAAACAACTCCACCCAGGAAATAAGGATCGCGTTAGATTTTTCCCGAGATTATACGCTATCCCTCATTTTCACGATGCCGGAATCTATGTGTATCTGTTTTCTTAAATCAGGCTTTAACCGGCTTTTTAAAATTTTACTTTGTGAAAAACGGTCCTGAATTTCCAACTGCTTTTAATTTTGTTGCCCGGTTGATAAATCAAGAATGTCCTTGCATCCTGATGAACAACAACCGTTGTATTTTTCCTTGCACCAATCACACTGGATGAACAACAGATGACAGGCATTGTAGGCACAATTGGTGTGGGTATCGGCCGGGCGGCCGCACTGGTGGCAGCGGCTGATGACCTGCCCGTCAACAGATTCACCGAGGCGTTCGTCAAATACGAAATTCTTCCCGAGGAACTTTGATTTTAAATTGAGTTTTTTGATTTGTCGGGCATACTCGATAATACCTCCATTCAGTTGGTTTACGTCTTTAAACCCGTGATGTCGGAGGTATGCACTTGCTTTTTCACAACGGATACCACCGGTGCAATAAAGCAGGATCTTCTCATCTTTTTTATCGGCCAGATCGTTTATCACCATCTGAACCTCTTCCCTGAATGTGTCTGCGTCAGGACAAATGGCCCCTTCGAACCGTCCTATTTCACTTTCGTAGTGATTGCGCATATCAACGATAATTGTGTTTTCGTTCTGAACCAATTCATGAAATTCAAGCGCCGAGAGGTGTTTGCCCACATTGGCCACATCGAAAGATCCATCGTCCAGACCATCGGCCACGATCTTGGGCCTCACTTTCATGGTAAGCTTATAAAACGATTTACCGTCGTCTTCAATGGCGTAATTGATGGGTATATTCTTCAGTTCAGGATACCGATCGAGTCTTTTTAAAAAAATATCGATTTGATTTTCCGGAACACTCATCTGGGCATTGATCCCTTCACGGGCGATATAAATCCGGCCAAAACAATATAACTCATGCCATTCTTTGTAGAGTTGATCCCGGAAATCCTGGGGATTGTCAATAATCACATAGCGATAAAATGAAATGGTCCGGCGCTTGAATGGTTCGGCCATCAAACGATTTCTGAGCTCCTCCTTGTTGATCCTGTTGTGCAAAAACATGCTCTAACAACGATTGGGGAAGGAAAGGGTTCAAATAGAAACCGCAAAAGTCACGTGAAATTGAAAATCCGGATTTGGCTAGAATCCGTTCAAGTCCATCAAAACCGTAGGCAACAGCAACAGCCAGCCAACAATAATCAGGATGACCATGAAGGGAATGATCCATTTTACCCATTTATCATAGGGGATTTTAGCAACGCCGAGGGATCCGATCAGTACACCCGAAGTGGGCGTGATCATGTTCGTGAAACCATCGCCAAACTGAAATGCCATTACCGTAGCCTGACGTGAAAGCCCTACCAGGTCGCTAAAAGGAGCCATCACAGGCATGGTAAGAGCTGCCTTAGCCGATCCTGAGGGGATGATCACGTTGATGAAAGTTTGTATCACATACATCACACTAACAGTGCCGGTTTTTCCCAATCCTTCCATCGCACCGCTCACCTTGAACAGTATGGTATCGATAATCTTACCGTCTTCCAGGATTACAAGGATACCACCGGCAAGTCCCACCACCAGTGCTGCAGAAAGAATATCTTTCACACCTTCGAGGAAAAGTTTTGTGATGCTATTGGCATCATTACCCATAGCCATACCACTGAAAATACCCATGGCGAAAAACAATGCGGCAATTTCCATAATATACCAACCATATCCCATCACGCCGATGATGAGGAAAAGGATAGTAAATCCCAGGAGGCTAAGGATAAAAAAGTGATATGATTTACGAAGGGTAAGAAAACCGGCCAGTGCAAAGAGTACAGTGGCTGCCGGAATTGCAGGAATAACCGTGGATGCATTTCCTATTTTTAAAGATGATGTCGGAAAATTAAATGAAAAAATGATCAAACCCGTAAGGATTATCAGATAGGAGACCCAGGACATGAGAAAAGTTTTATATTCTAATGATTCCACGTCGGAACTGCCACGTTTGCGCCAGTATTCATCCAATTTAAACATGGGAGAACGTTCGGGTTTTTCCTTGACCCGGTGTGCATACCACAAAACAAATGTGATCCCAATGGAGTTGATGACCAGCCAGCAAAGCAGCCGGTATTCGAAACCTGAAAACAGCGGCAGATCTGCAATACCCTGTGCAATACCTATGGTGAACGGATTGAGCACCGCCGAGGCAAAGCCCAGATGAGCCGCCACGTAAACCATACAAACGCCCACTATGGAATCGTAACCCATAGAAATGGCCAATGGTACAAGAATAATGATAAAAGCAATGGTCTCTTCACTCATCCCGAATACGGCTCCGAATATCGAGAACATCACCATTACCAGTACGATGATGATGTTATTAACTCCAAGTATTTTTATAAATCGCACGTGTTCCAGCTTTTGGGTGAATTTTAAAAAAGTAAAAATTCCCACATCAATGGCTTTGCTAGCATTCATGATCCAAAAGGCTCCACCAATCATCAGGATAAAAACAATGATCCCCGACTGCCTTTCAAAGCCTTTAAAAAGAGCTGAAAAAACATGCCATGTCTGGTGGTTTCTTTCAACGTAATGAAATGAATCCTTGTCGATCACCGTACGTTCGAAGCCATTGGCCTCGATGGTTTTCCGATCGAACTCACCACCGGGAATAATCCATGTTAAAACAGCAGCAAAAACAATGATATAAAATATGATGACGTATGTGTGTGGAATTTTTTTGAACATATCCGGATCGTTGTTCAGGCAAAAATAGAAAATATTGCAAGCAATCAACCCACAAATCGCAACCGGATATAAACGACTTCAGGCCGGTTGCCGATCCGAACAGGTGGCCCCCAACCTCCAACGCCGCAGGAGACATACACGTGGGTATTGCCCTTTTGTTTGTATCCCCAGCTAACTTCGTAAATGGCTTTGGTGATATAATTCAGCGGCCACATTTGTCCATGATGGGTATGCCCGGATAGGGTGAGATCAACACCCTGTTTCTCTTTTTCATCCAGTTCAAAAGGCTGATGATCGAGGAGGATCACTGGTTTAGAGCGATCCACATTGAACAATACATCAGAAATATTTTTCCGGTCTCTGCCTGAAAAACGTGGCCGGTCGCGGTCTTCACGTCCGACAATATAAAATTGCCCATTAATGAGTTTGGATGTATCACGGATCATTTTAATACCGTGTTCGGTGAGGTATTTTACGGCAGATTCGGCACCACCTATGTATTCATGGTTTCCGGTGATGCCATAAACCCCAAGAGGAGCCTTTAATTTATTCAATGAATCCCCCAGATTGTGGCGTATGACAGGAGCTAAATCCTCATCCACCACATCGCCACCCAGAAGGATAATATCCGGGTTCAGTGAATTAATTTTATTCACTATTTGATTTGTACGCCTCGGACCGATAACCGTCCCTAAATGGATATCCGAAGCAAAAGCAATGGTCAGTTCCTTTAAGCCCTCAACCTTTTTATTGATAACAAGATCAAGCTTTTTAATACGGGGTGTAATACTGCTTATGTATCCCGACAGGATGAGCACACCGATAAAAATGGAAGCACCTGTAAAAAGTTGTTTTTTAAAGACCAGAGTTTTGGTATATTCAGGTAAAAACGGGACAATATAATTTGCCAGTCTTACTAAGTCGATGGCAATGGCTATCAACAGGAAATAGAAAAATGCTGCCAGCCAAAATGAGCCAATCCATGTTAAAATATCGGTTACCGTTGACAGCCAGATGCGTTCCAGAAACCTGGCAGCGGCATAGGATAAGGATAAGAATATGAAGGCCGTGTTAAACCACAAGCGTCCGTTGGTCCCCCTTGGAAAAGCCTGTATCCCTTTGGTGTAGATATACCAACTTAGTAAAAAGAAAATCGTGAAAACCGTACCGAAGAATATCAGAAATTGGAAACTGCGCATATCCGAGCTTTAAGGAATATTAACAACCTTCCTATCGAATTGATCAATTCTATATTAGAAATTTTATATCGGTTAGAATTTCTCATCATACTTCGTCCAAAGAAAATCACCAAGTTCCCAGGCTTTTTTCACCACTTTATTTCCCCATTCATCCGTATAACCGGTCAGGAAATCAATTGTTTTTTGAGGATTATCTGCCTCAAACATTTCCAGGGCCATTGTTTCGATTTTTCTCTGATTATCGAAAAGTTCCTTTTGCCAGGGAACCCAAACGGCATCGAGGTCGTGGCGCATATCGCCCCAGCGCTGAGCGGCCAGCGTTCCCAGCCGGTTGAAAGCCCACCAGGCCGATTCGCGTGAAAACCCGTTCACACGGCCGGGGGTTTTATACGGTGAGGGCAGATCCGTCACGGAGCAATACACCGGTACATAAATGGAATTGGCTACATTGTCCATTGCCAGCCAAACCACCCCGCCAATCTCATCCGGCAGGTCGGCACGACACTGAATGATGGTGGCGTACATGGTGTACCAGCGGGCAATGGTGCGCTCACCAAGGAAGGTAATCTTACCCGTTTTTTCATCCACGCTGTACCATCCGCCATGAACATTTTGAATATTCAATTGATCGTATGGCATGAAAGGATTAGCCAATGGCGAGACAATTGTTTTTCCGTCCCTGTCTGTAGTTGTAATAAGCCGAGTCATATCATATGGCGTTCCCTCATAATAATCTCTGAAAACATTGACCATATCCTGCAGGCTGACCTGTTTATCGGGTTTAACAGAAAAAGGGAAATCCTTATCATCCGGATTAAAATGTTGCGATGGAGCCAGTAAATCGAACACCCGCCATTCGCGGCGACGAGCAGCCACCGATTCGCGGCTGTGCGGCGCATAGGCATAGCAAAATTGAAAATGGTCCTTATCGCCATTCCACCACCCGTTTTCTTCAGCCATATTGTACACATTGTCCGAAGCCATGAAATAATCTTTATCTTTCAGATCGATGTATTTGATGGTGCTGGCGTTGGCATTCACGGCGATGTGATCGTCGGGAACACGTTGAGCAGCCCACACAGCTCCTACTTTTCCTTTACCCGGGCCAACGATCTCAAAATGCCAAACTTCGTTTTTATCTGCAATGGTCAGACATTCACCAGCATCGTTCCAGCCGTATTTTTTAGTCAGTTCATTTGCCATGTTGATGGCTTCGCGGGCGGTTGAGCAACGCTCCAACATCAACTGACACAAGCGCTGACAATCGATCAAGCCTTCATCCGATTGCAACTCCTCCCGGCCACCGAAAGTGGATTCGCCCATGGCCAGTTGTTTTTCATTTAAACAAGGATAAGCCGTATTTACATACGCCCAGGTATTTTCGACCTGTGGAATCTCACCGATCGGTTTGTGTGCATAGGCAGGCATGGCCAGTGAATCTGCGGAAACACGTTTGTACATGGTCATGGTTTCACCTGGTTTATGGGTTTTGGCCGGTTGAATATCAATCCAGGAACGCGTACGGTGGCTGTCGTCGGTGTGGGAGGTCATTACTGAACCGTCGCTGCTGGCTTTTTTACCCACTGTAATAGAAGTACAACCATCCGGGAATCCGCCTTCCCAATCGGATTTATCGACCTGGGCATTTGTTGTTTGAAAAAATAATAGTGCAATTAAGACAAAAGAAAAATTTGATTTTAACATATCTAAAATATTTATTTATTCCATTCGAACAGCCGGTAATGGCTCGATTCCATCCCGACTTTTTCATATGCTTTTTGGGCAATTGTATTGTGCTGGTCGACATAAAGCTTGATGCCAACATAAACACCGGAATTAATCACTTTGTTCTTGACAAAATCAAACATCATCCTGAAAATGCCCTTTTTCCTGTAATCCGGGATCACATACAACGATTGTATCCAAAGGAAATAGCCGTTTCGCCAGTCGCTCCACTCGGGAGTGAGCAGCATGGAAGCGATAATATTTCTATTTCCCTCAGCAACAATATAAAAACCTTTTGACGAATCATTCATGACTGCATTCACACCGGCTTCAACCTTCACGCTGTTCAATTCAAGGTTTTCGGTTTCCAACGCCATTTTATGCTGAAAAACAGCGATCATTTTTAAATCATTTTGAAACGCTTCACGGATACTGATCATAAAACAGATTTACTAATCCCAACAAATCTAAGGATATTTTATAACCTTGACGGATTTATTGCTTGATAAATTTGCCGGTCAAGGTAATCTTGTCGTTCGTGAAATAAACCAAATATACTCCGGCATCGAGTGAAGTAATATTTAAATGATATGTTTGAGTAACATTTTGCTCACTGACTATTTTACCGGATGCATTAAAAATAAGCACCTTTCCAATTCCTGCCGCATATTCAGGCAAATTGATCGAAATATAATTGCTGGCCGGATTGGGGAATATTTCCAGCACCGGAGTATGGGAATTCACTACCAAAACCCTGGTGACGTAATCTTTAATAGGCAGATAATCTATAATCCCAAGTGTTTCATCATCATAATAATCAAAAATAACTGCAGCCACAGTATCAAGATTGTAAGAACCCCAATAATTGTTTTCGGCAAATATATCGTTCGGTGTATTGTTATAAAGCGCATAGGTTACACCTTCGTTTCCATTGTTATAAATAATATTTCCTCCGGGATTGATTGTATCCGGTTCCACTTGTCCCATGTTAGGCAGGGCGTTTCCGGTATTCGTTATTCCCCACAGGTTCCCGTAAATCTCATTACCAACAACCATTGAAGTATTGGATGTTCCGCCCCAGAAATTGATACCGCTACCACCCTGCAAGGGAAGGTTTTCAATGTTGTTGTCTGCCAGTATATTGTTCGATATCACGGTATTTATATCATAACCATAAGCAGTTATCCCATACCGGTTATTTTTGATCACGTTTCCATCAATGATGCAACTTACGCTTCCACCCGCCAGGGTTGTGACCGCAATACCACCGGCTCTGTCGTAAAAACCATCGATCACGTTATTCAGAATCTGAATATCGGTTCCAGGGTCAGAAGGCCCCAAATTGACCTGGGGCATATTGGTATTAGCCGTGTTGTTGCGATAAATCCAATTTCCCGAAATATATGGGGAACATCCGCCATTGGCCGGAGATAGAATGGCCGGGCCTTCATTCAGGAATATATCGCAGTCAATGATCACCGGGTTGCAATTAAAAAGATCTATGGCTCCTGTTGAATTCGATTTATTGTTTTTACGGATTTTACATCCTTCAAAACGAACATCCGATTCGACGAGTTCGATACCTCCGCCGAATTCAATGGTACAGTTTTCAAAAAAAGAAGCATTGGAATTTTCAAACCTGAACCCCAGGTAATTTTGCATTGTGTCGACCGCTGAAATCATTAATTCTTCGGGAGATTGAACTTGCATCGCTCCTTTTATTGTAATTAATTTTTGGCTAAAAATTTTAATTGTTTCATCCGAAATGATCCGAACCGTATCAAATTCAGAAATTATTAAATTATCATGGATATAATAAACATTCCCTTCAAGTGTAACTGCGCCTTCCGAGTTGTATACCAGGTCATCGAGGTCCCATGTTACACCTGAATTTGGAGTTATGTACTGGCCGTTTGTAACTAAACACCAAATTATTAAAACGAGAACTAAAGCAGATTTCTTTATCATTTAATACTATTTTTGTCGTTGACTTAACAACGAAGTTACTAAAATAGACTGAAATGATGTTTAAAATACATCCGGATGAGCGAGTTAATTAAACACGAATGCGGTATTGCCTTTATCCGTCTTTTAAAGCCACTTGAATACTACCTGGCAAAATACGGAACCAGCCTCTATGGTTTGAATAAGCTCCATCTACTGATGCAAAAACAACATAATCGCGGGCAGGATGGAGCCGGAATAGCAGGCATCAAGCTCAATATGAAGCCCGGACAGAGTTATATCAATAGAATCCGATCAAACTCAGAAACACCGATAAAAGACATATTCAACCAGATTTATGATAAAATTGCAGAAATCAATTCTGCTAATCCCAAACGGCTGAATGATGTGCAATGGCTCAAACACAACATGGAATTTACCGGGGAATTATTTTTAGGACACCTGCGGTACGGTACCTATGGTAAAAATGAAATGGGAAATCTGCACCCGGTAATCCGGTCGAATAACTGGAAAACAAGGAACCTTGTACTGGCAGGTAATTTTAATATGACCAATGTGGATGAATTGTTCAACCGGCTCGTAAGTTACGGACAGTATCCGGTAGAAACATCCGATACCATTACCATACTTGAGAAAATTGGACATTTCCTGGATGATGAGAATGAAAGACTTTACAAAAAGCTGAAAAAGAAAGGCTACTCTAAAATTGACAGTACCGAAAAAATAGCCGCGGAAATTGATATTCCGAAAATTTTAGAAAATTCGGCTGTAAATTGGGATGGTGGCTATGCCATTGCGGGAATGCTTGGCCATGGAGATGCTTTTGTTATGCGTGATCCGAGTGGCATTCGTCCGGCGTTTTATTACCAGGACGAAGAAGTTGTGGTTGCTACCTCTGAAAGGCCTGTTATTCAAACTGTTTTCGAAGCTCCGATGGACAAAATCAGGGAACTGAAACCAGGGCATGTGGTGATTGTAAAAAATAATGGTGTGTCGGGTGAGTTCAGGTTCAAGAAACCAACAGAGAAAAAGTCTTGCTCGTTTGAAAGAATATATTTTTCAAGGGGCACAGACAGGGATATTTACCTGGAAAGAAAAATGTTGGGTAAATTATTGGCATCCCAAATTCTGAAAGCAATTGACTTTGACCTGGAGAATACCGTTTTTTCATACATTCCTAATACCGCAGCAGTAGCATTCAGGGGTTTGGCAGAGGAGCTTGACCAGTTTTGCAATTCACTGAAAAAAGATAAAATCCTTCAACTTAATGGGAAAATCAACCGGAAAAGCCTGGATGAAATTTTCAAACTAAAACCCCGGATCGAAAAAATCGCAGTGAAGGATGTCAAACTCCGGACATTTATTACCCAGGACACCCAACGAGACGATCTGGTAGGCCATGTTTACGATGTAACATATGGAATTGTAAGAAAGGGCATTGACAACCTGGTGGTTTTGGACGATTCCATTGTGAGGGGAACTACCTTAAAACAGAGCATTATCCGGATTCTCAATCGACTGGGGCCTAAAAAGATTATAATTGCATCATCAGCTCCTCAAATCCGCTACCCGGACTGTTATGGCATTGATATGGCAAAACTCAATGATTTTATTGCTTTCAGGGCGACCATCGAACTTCTAAAAGATACAGGACAACATCATATCATTAATTCGGTTTATAATAAATGCAAAGCCCAGGAAAATAATCCCAAGGAAGAAATTATTAACTACGTTAAGGAAATTTACAGGCCATTTAGTGCCAATGCAATTTCCGATAAAATTGCACAGATGTTGACAACACCAGGAATCCAGTCAGGAATAAAAATCATCTATCAAACGATTGAGGACCTTCATGAGGCTATACCGAACCATTTAGGCGATTGGTATTTTACAGGTGATTACCCCACCCCCGGAGGAAATAAAGTGGTGAACAAATCTTTTATCAATTACATAGAAGGTAAAAATGAACGGGCTTATTGACGATCAGGTCCGCCTTTTTTTATGACTATTGCTAATTGTCACTCTCAAATTCATCCAGAATTTTCTTCGCCGTCGCCTCAAAGTCCTCTTTTGACAATTCAAGTTTTGGTTTGCTGAAATTAAGCTCATTACCTGTCCCCTGCAAAGGAACAAGGTGAATATGTGCATGAGGCACATCCAACCCATAAACGATCATACCCAACCGAACGCAATCAATCGCTCTTTCGATGGCCATAGCAACCTTCCTTGTAAATACAAATAATTCATTGTAGGTCTTTTCATCCAGGTCGAACAAATAATCAATTTCCTTTTTAGGAATTACCAGTGTATGGCCTTTTGCAAGCGGATTGATATCAAGGAAAGCGTAAAACCGATCATTTTCAGCTACTTTGTAAGATGGAATTTCCTTGTTTACAATTTTTGAAAATATGGATGCCATAGTCTTAAAAATTATCTGTTTATTTCAATGATTTCGAATGGAATTGTCCCGGCTGGTACGGTGATCTCAACAGAATCGCCGACGGTCTTACCCAACAATCCTTTGGCAATGGGAGAGGTTACACTAATTTTCCCCGACTTCAGGTCGGCTTCCTGCTCGGGAACAATGGTATATGACATTTCCTTATTACTTTTCAAGTTCTTTATGCGAACTTTGGAAAGTAAAAGTACTTTGGAATTATCCAGTCTTGATTCATCAATAATACGGGCATTCTGCACCAATTCCTGCAATTTGGAAATTTTCAGTTCAAGCAACCCCTGAGCATCTTTAGCGGCTGCATATTCAGCATTTTCAGAAAGATCACCTTTATCCCTCGCTTCTGCAATCTGTTTTGAAATAGCTGGCCTTTCAAATTTTATCAATTGATCCAGTTCGTCTTTCAACTTTTGCAATCCTTCTTCGGTATAATATGAAAATTTTGCCATGACCCAATGTATTAATTGACTTTTTAAAAGCTGAAAAGACCCTCCCAAGAGGGCCCTTTCAATAGTTTTGTATGTATTAAATTTTAACTTTGGTAACTACAGGGTAAATCTTATCCCGATAGAATGTATACTTTTAAAGTGATCTGTTGGTCTGTAAGCATAATCCACTGCAAAAACACCTCCTTTTTCTTTGTTCAGGGGAACCTGAACTGAAAAACCGCCACTGAAACCCTTATTTGCATTTGTTCTTTCGGGGTCGGTAATTTCAGCGTTAATACCTTCCTCATAAGCATAAGCACCACGCAATACAACCAAATTTCTGAATGAAAACTCTGCACCAAAAATTACCTGATCTTTGGTAAAGGAATTTGATACGAAATTACCTGCTAAAGAAAAACGGGTTGAATGCTCGAACAGAAAATCATATGCCACTCCAATATTTAGCTGAGCCGGCAATTCAAACGATGCTCCGCGTTGAGTTGTGGTAAACTGGTCATCATTTCCAGGAATAAAAGTTCTAAGGGAGTAACCGTCACCTGAGAATTTCATTTTTGGTCCAACATTTCGTAAAGAAATCCCGAATTTGATATTTTCCTGTTCTCCTGTAATATATTGAATTCCTGCATCAATTGCAATCCCTTGTGCCGAAGCATCTGCAATGGACTCCGAAATAATTTTCAAGTTCAAACCTCCAAAAATACTGTTTGAAAATGCTTTGGAGTAAGCCAGGGCAATATTCAGATAACGAGGTGAAAATGTACCTATACCGCCTTCAGGGTCATCAATGGTGGTTATCTCGATTTCACCGAAATTCATTGACATAATACTTAATCCCAGAACACCCGCTTCGCCTATTCTCTGGGAAAAACCAAAGCTCATCAGTTTGATATCGGCTCCACGCATCCAATCGGTATAGGAGAATATCAACTCTGTTTTAGAAGTATGTGCCATGCCCGCAACGTTATTAAACATACCTTCCAGTCCCTGCACGGATGCTACATTTACACCACCCCATCCCGAGCTCCTGGCCCAGGGATTGATCAGCAATTCTGCTGCACCGGCTTGCCCCGACCGGTCTTTATTCCCGGCTTGGACATTGGTTGTAGTAACAGCCATTAATCCGATTAAAAATATCGCAATCCAGTATTTATAAATGTTCTTCATGCTATATTATTTTTTATTTTATTGAATCCGATTACGAAAAATTTAAAATTGCTTGAAATCCTCAACTCTCAATGATCCAAACCACTTTAATATCCTTTGTTCACCTGTGATATTATCTTTCACATGGATCATGTATACACCACCTGCAATAGGAATTCCCGCATAATTTTTCAGATCCCAGTCAAGATAAGTAACAGGGTCATCTTTGGTATATTGCCTGATCAATGTTCCACTTACATTATAGATTGTTACCGTACAACTCTCCGGAAGGTTGGTTATCTTAACCCGAGTATCCAATGCAGAACGCTCGTAACCGGGAGCAACTGCAAAAGCATAATACGGGTTTGGCACAACGTTGATCAGGTCCAGATCCTGTTTCGCTTTTTCTTCATTATACATTGAAGTTGCAATTCCTTCCGTTGAAAACCTGTACATTGGATAATGGTCATTGTCAGCCTCGTATTGTCCGGATTTTAAAGGCGCAGCAAAGTAACGCTCATACGGTTTAGCAATTCTAATTTTGATTGTTACATTATTGGAAAGCCATTCTTGTTGCGGATCTGAAAGCGGTATTCCCACATACATGGTACTTGCAAAGCATAATTGTCTGTAAATTTCCTCAATAGCCTGAATCGTATCAAAGGTAATCACATCCACAAGGGCTTTACAGGCATCATATGCGGGGAACTTAAATTGTAAAGTATCCTGCCCACCCTGACCATAAGTTTTCAGAAATTCTCCGCTACGCATGACATATACATAATGTTTTCCGCCAAAAAGTACATCATTATAGGGAGCACTTAATAGAGAGGACGTTGGATTAAACAACATATCCCTTCCATTTTCACCTACCAACCAGGAATCCTCACCAAACATAATATTAAGACGCTCACCGGTTTCGAGATTTACTGCATAACCGGGGAACCAACTCATTCCATAAGGCAGTATATAGGCCGGATCATTTGGATCCAGAGTAGGTTCTGCATTTTGGACTGCGGCATTTCCATCTTTGTCTAATGATGGTGATTTTCTCAAGTTAAAACGTGTAGCTCCTCCTTCTGCAAGTATGGGTTCGGGGCACATTTCCAATACTGCACTCCGGGTCCACTTGGTTTTATCTGAAGTAAGAACGATGTCAACACTTGAGAGTTCTTTCAGTCCTCCACTTTGAGATTTGGAAGTAGATTGGGTTCCATAAGCGGGTGCTGCACCATTGTCGTCCTGATTATCGTATGCACACATACAATAGGGAGCCCATGTGCCGCCAATAATTTTTTCAAAAGCTTCGTCGGGATCCCATGGATTTGAAGGCATGTTCCAGTCATCATTTTGCGGATTATTGGGATCCCTGTAAGCTCCGCTTCGTATCCAGTTTAAGGAGCTAAAGGGTATATCATCATCAGGAACACCTGACAGCCACCTCCTTGAACTATCTGCGTAAACAATGGCTGAATTTATCAATCCATTGTTATCTGCAAAAAATTCATAAACAGGATTTCTTTCTTCGTTATTTGTTTCTCCTATTTTGGAGGGTCCTGCGTTGAATACAGGTCCGATTGTAATAGAAATTCCCAAATCGGGGAACAACTGTTCATAATTCAGGTTGGTGCTTGTATCTGCCATATATTGATTACCTGTGTTTTCATCAATTAACCACCACCTGGGAGTAGCATTTACACCAACGGTATCTCCGCCGGGAGCCAATCCTTCTGTACCGGTAACCCGCTCATAGGTATAATGATAAAAGATAGTATCAAATTTGAGCAAATAATTTGCTGCTTTTACATTTAGAGGATCAATAACTTTAATATTGATTGGCCCCCTTCCATATTGATAAACCGGCTGATAAACGATCGGATAGTTGGGATCCCCGTAATTTACGGTATCACCATCCGCTGTAATTCCAGCCGGAGATTTACTAAACAGCTCTTCCATCGATTCCTGGCTCCAATCAACTTCCTGTCCACCATTACCCTTTCCTTCAAGGCGGGTAACCTGCGGACCATCACCATAAGAACCATTCATAACCACCCCATTGACCGATTGATGCGGAATGGCAGTGTACAGTTGAATATTCTTCCTTCCTGACAAATAGGGTTTCTTTTGTCCATCGAGAGCCAATGGATCGGTTTGGTCATACTCTTTAAAATTGTTATAACCATAGGCAATTACACTATAATAATATTGTTTATGGTTTACAAGTGTTCTATCATCTGTAGCGAAAGCATCTTCAAAAAGCCTGAATGAGTGGGAAATGCCATTATCACCCCCTTCCACTTCAATTACGGGAACATTGGCTCCAATCGCCTGATCAAAATTGTAATTAACAATTTTCCCGACCCTGTTTTTTACGTCAAATTGGGCTACCAGCCTTACTTTATTAGCATCATACCTGCTTTCAGACAAAGTGACGGTAGCATCTTTCAATTGAAAAATCAGGTAACCTTCAAAACGGTAGTATGGGTCATATTCCAATCCGGTTCCTATTAAAGAATCCGGAGTTTGAGCTTTAATTTGAGGGTCAAGCTCTTGATATGATTCCTTGTAGTTATTTGAGGTACGGCTATTTGAAATATAAACAATCAATTCGTTGTTCATTTCACGGAAGGTAAGATCCGGGGCATCGGGTCCATTTATAACTTTAAAACAATTATCGAATAACGCCTGACATTTATCATCTACCACCCTCAATAACTGAACTGATGCCCAGGGGCCACCAGAGATAGCCCTTGCCCATGGAATTCCAACCGTAATATAATTCACAGCTCCGGGTTTTAATGTAAATGGTCCGGCTGATTGCATAAACCTTCTATCAAATGGGTTATTTCCAACTTCTTCTTCTGTCCAGTAATTACCTTCCTGGTTCAATCCGCCATTGGGCAATTGTCCCTGGGTTCCCCAATTACATGGATCGGTATCGCCGGGGAACATGAAATCACATTCAGGGCCGAGAGCACCCGGATTTGAGTTATGGGCATTTCCACCATAAAGCATCCTTGAATTATCCCTCCAGATACCTCTTAAATAGTTATAATATTCAGGTGCAATTTGAGGATCTCCCTGTACTCCGCCGGTATTGTTATGGTAAACAAAACGCCTCATCCCAAAACGCTCATCATCAACAATTCCGTTACCGAAGTTAACACCATTGATGGCTTCTGACCTGACTTTGAAATAACCGCTGGCAGTATCGCCAACACCATAGGTTAAAAATATTTCTGCCCCATTTGCATTTACAATGCTACAATCGTTAATTGTCGGGCCTAACAAACCATCTCCAAAGTATGAAGGATTATCACAAGTGTCAGGATCCATATAAGGCCCCTGGAAGAAGTCAATACCAATGGCCGGTGGCTGATCTCCGTAAGCTTCAGGTTCGCCACCCCCATCAACGGGTGTACCATTATAACAATAACCCAATCCCCTGTTTACATCACATCCAACATAGTCATCCTGTGCATAACCCAGGTCGGTATCCACCCATGGACTAAAATAAGTTTGTGTAAGTACATAGGTAGAACGGTTGATGATCTCATAACTATAAAAGGTCATGTTATTGATTTCATCATTGGTAGCAAAAGCAAATGCCTGTGCCCTGATCTCCATTCCGATTGCAGCACCATTGGTTTCTGAGTGGAAATTTCCTTTATCATTGAAAACCCACCACATGGTTTCATCACCTTTTAAAACCTGGTCGACCAGTATTCCTCCGAAATAGTCCTCATATAACTCGGATTCCATTGTGGGAGTGGGAACATAATTTGGATCTCCGGCATAATTTAACGGGCACAATTCATTGGTCAGGTCATAGTATGGATAATCACCGCTATTTGGATCATAATCACCATCGCCGTCAACATCCTTGAACGGTGCCATGTAATAACTTTGACCTTTGGAAATATCTCCGTGGGCAGGATATTCTGTAATTGATCTGGGAATCGTATACCCCGGAAAGTCTTCTGCTTTGTTATCGCTTGTATACCATTGTATAAACTCATCAATTTCGGCCCTGGTTGTCACAAAAAAGCGGTCCCATTTTGCACATTCATCCTCTCCAATTGCAGCTGTACCGTCTATGGTCAAAGGGCCTGTCCAATAGTCCTGTCCAACCTGGCGATACCTTAAGCCTGCAAGTTTCAGCTGGTTGTTAATATCCAATCCTCCGATCCATAGAGAACCTGAAAACAATGAGGTTGCCGAACCATTTGCAGGTACAAAATACTGGGCACCAATACCACCGGGAAGGTCCCACCACATGTCACCACCTGTGTTGATCCTACCCCTGACGTTATTTATCTGAAGGAATCTAAAACCGGATGGAGCACCACAACCAGCAGCTGTTGATTTGATACTTTCAGTGCTCTTAAATTCTCCAAACATATACTCCCTGGCTGTACTGCTTTGGTAAACGACCAACACTATCAGCGTAATAAACAAAGTTCGGAATATATTTCTCATAATATTAAATGTTTTAATTTCTTTAAAGACAATCAATTCGGTAACTTTTAAAAATTAAACAATACACCAATCCTGATTTGACGAGGCCTGCTATAGTTGCCGGGTGAATCAATTCTGAGTGCATACAGATCGCGATAAGACTGCGGATCCACTTTCTCGTTGATTTCCCTTTGCCATTCAGCAGCTGCAAGATAACCGTCATCGTCCGGGTTACCGGTAGCCGGATAAACAGCAAGTATATTTTTTGTATTAAACAGGTTTAACACTTGCAGATAGACATTGAAATAAGGATTGTGGCCTCCGGCGGTGGGTTTTAGATAAATATCTTTATCCAACCTCATATCAACCCTGAATTGCCACGGTAATCTTGAACCATTCAGTGTTCCTTTCAGGATTTGTGTTCCGGCCGAATTGAAGGCGATGATGTTTTCCTGAGCGGTATATGGAGTTCCGGAACCACCGGTGACCTGGAAGTTAACGCCGGTATTTTTAAGCAACTGAACTACTTTTTCGCTATCAGTACCCTTTCTTCTTTTAATTGACGGGCCATTGTAATCCTTGCCTTCACCGTAACGGAAGTCAAACGAAATGTTAAAATTGTGTCTTCTGTCCCAATCGAGAGGATTGGTAGTCCTGAGGTTGGGCAGATTCTGAGCTACAAGTGCGGCTGCAGTTGTTGTGCTTGAACCTGTACCATCGGCAAACTGCAAGGTATAGCTGGCATTGATCCTGGAATTGCTCTTTAGCCTCCTCAGGTCATAGGTGACAGTCAAACCTTTGACGGTTCCAAAGTCGATATTATTAAAGGAAGTATAGTCGCGAGGATATGCTCCGTTAAAACGATAAACCTGAATATCATCACGCATTTCACGGTAAAATGCTGTCAATCTCAGTGATGATTTCACTGTCAGTTTTTGCTGGAATCCCAACTCATAGTCAATCGTTTTTGTAGGTTTGAGATTCGGGTTGTTAATATTGCCACCGATATTATTAATAAAATAATAATCGGATGGTACTGATCGGATACTGTTAAGTGGCCGCTGTGTAAGTACATCATAATGGGCAAAAAATAGTGCTTCATCCGAGATGGGGAAAGAAAATGAAATCCTGGGCATGATGCTCCATTGCGGTTCGTAATCTTTAAATGCAGTAGAATTGATCGTTTCCTGGCTCGGGTCAATCAAAAGTGGCGATACGCCTGAACCTGCATCTAATGCAAATGGATCCTGGATTTCAACCCCATTGGCATTGTACCATGTAAATTCGTCCCTGTAGCCCATGATTTTAGTGGGATTGCTCACATTATCAACATAAACAACGTAATCTCCTCCCATGTTTCCTGGATGTTCAACTGCCTCCCCTCCAATTGAGGATACCTCTTTTACCGAATATGCTTCATAAAAAAGGAAAGGATCCTTTAATACGGGTTGGTTGGCATCAAACCTGTCAACGCGAAGACCCACATTAAAAATAAGATCTTTGAATGAAAACTTGTCCTGAATATAACCTGCCATATAAATCGGTTCGTAGGCAGGAATCGGACGGGCGTAATCACCATTTTCATCTTTTTTCGTAAAGAAGTCATCAAAACTGGGGCGGCTCTTCAATTTATTGCCCTTGTAATCATATCCATAATAATACGCTATGTATTGTCCATCGTACAGCAATTCATCGGCACTAAACATATCAATTGAATATAAGTCGCCATCGACAGTTTTAGAATGGAGATTTCCATCCCTGTCATAATATTGAATGGAATTATTGTCAAAATCATATGAATCAACCAAAATAAAATCAAGCCCTTGTTCATCAAGCCCTAACTTACTTCTCAGGTTTTTATCGAACCTGAATTGGGATAATTCGTCATATTTACGATAATAGATTACAGTATCCTGAAAAATTTCATCTCTAAAAACAGGAATGGGGTTATCAACATCAAGCTCGCGAATGTGAAAATTTGTAAATCCTCTCATGAGTGTCCACAATGCTTGAGCATTATAACTTATTCCGCGTGAAATCCTTTGTTCATAAAGGAAACCAAATTTTAATTCATGGTTTCCAATATCAGCAGCAGCAGAAGCATTGAGGGATATCTGGTCATCAAGGGTTTCCCCATAAATACCCTGAATAGCTCCGGGAGCCGCCCACATTTGATAAAATGCATCCGGACCCTCGCCATTTAATTTACCATTGTTTAATTGCAATTGATCGGAATTTTCCCAGTTACCCTCTTTGTCCGGAAATAATTCATAGATGTAATCAGTATAATTTGCGACATAAGGATTATAATCTGCAGCCTGAAATACGTATGCTGTATCAAAGTCCCAGCTATTCAATTTCCAAACACCTTCATATTCCTGGCCGTTTATAGTTTCATTGCCCAACTCATAAGTAGCCTGCTTATAAGTTGTATACTTTCCAAGGTATCCATATTTGAAATAATCATCTTTATGATCTGGATCCATCTGGGTATATTTATCCTGAGAGTAGTCAACCTGGATGCTGTAATAAACGTTTTTAATCAGTGAATTGCTTTCACTACTTGTTGGAAATCGCTGTGTAAACCGCCCAAAGACCCTCCATGTATTATTTTCAGTTAACAGGTTTTTATCATAATTGAACATGGAGTTGGTAAAACTGAAATTTTTACCGTTATCATAAACAAATTGTCCCCCAAAGGTCAAATTGGTGTACTGGGTTGTTCTAACATCAATTTTTCCAGATAAATTAACGCCATACCTGCTTGTATTTGGTGTTGCCTTTTGATTTTCGAGGTCACTCATCCGGATGAACTCACCATTGGAATAAGTACCACCCGAAGCTAAACCCGATGGCCTTAAAGGATTTTGCTGAAGGCTGGACAAAACATCATCCTTTGCCACATATACTCCATAAGCGGTAGGACGGCTATCTTCCAGATAGGTAAGGTCGCCAGAAATAAAATAACCCAATAAAGATGTTGCTCCTTCCTTTTTACCTTTGATCAATGGTCCCTGAATGTTGAACCCAAGACGGCTCTGTCCAAATGCATCGAGATATTTTGAAGTCTCCAGTTCTATCCCTGCACCGAATGTCCGGGAAGGGCCCTTGGTAGTTACATTGATGATACCTCCCCTGGCATCACCATACTGGGCAGGCAATCCACCCAAATAAACCGACACCTGTTCAATAGCACTTTGAGGCAGGCTGGTGGACCCTAAAACCTTAATACCGTCAATATACATAACGGTTTGATCACTACGGGCTCCCCTCACATTACCCCTTTCACCGTCAGCTGAGAAAACACCACCAATGGTTGTTGCAATAGAATTTGCATCCCTGTTGGGCATTTTTTTGATTTCTTCTGCTGTAACACTTCCGCCTGTAACGGTTTTATCCTTATCGATCAATGGAATTTTATAGTCGGTAACAACTATTTCCTCTAACTGTTGTGCTGAGGATTCCATCTCTACATCATAAAACTGGATCTGATCGGACTTGATAACCATACCCTTGATCATAACTGTTTTGTAACCAACATAGGTAGCTTTCAGATCGTAAGTTCCCGGTGAAATTGGTTTAATAATGTAATTACCATCAAAATCGGATGTAGCACCCCCTTGCAATGTTCCACCCAATTCCAGAATAATATTTGCAAATGGAATGGGTTCCTTGGTATCCGTATCTAGGATCTTACCTTTCAGGGTACCCGATTGTGAATAAACTAACAGACTGGCTGCAAATACGAGCCCAATAGTTAATAGTAAATTTCTTAACATACCATAATTATTTTATGTTAAATATACACTGTGCTTCAAAAAGGGGGTAAAGTTAATAATAAAAAAATGTAAACTCCAAAATTTTTTACCGCAATCAATCCAATGAAGCGTCTATTTATAACCAATATAAGGATTCTCCAAAATTATGCTATAAATCACCGCTCTTTTTAAGTCAAAATCCTTGATATCTTCCATTATTGCAACTTTTAAATCCTCATCTGCTAACATTTCTTCCTCCATTTCCATGAGGGCCGATTCACCTTCATTTTTAAAAGATGAAATTTCTGTGCTTAAAAACGGTTTAGGTTTTGACTCGACTTCAGGAACGACAAAATTTTCCTCTTCCTCTTCATCATCTTCTTCCTGATAAATCCATTCGGGTTTTTGTAATTCTTCTCCGAGTAAAATTTTCTCAAGGATTGAAGTCTCACGCTGAGGCTTTTGTATACCAGAAGGTCTATTGGCCTTTTTTTTATTTTTCTGACTCCTGGAATAAAAAGTATAAGCTAACCAGATAATGCCAATAATGATGGGTAAAAGTTCATCCATACTTACTATCTCCCCTTTTGAATTTTTCAAATTTTGCGTAAATATACTATAAAATTGAAAAATTTAAAGTGAAAATCAGTTTACGGTCGGAAAAAATAAGTTTACGGTTTCAGGGAGAGCTAAAACAGTTAGTTGAAAATAAATGAATTGCATCAACAATGGTTCAAACGACAGAGCAAATCCAGCTTAATTTATAGAAATTTATAGGTTTAAATATTGCTAATAATTTCAACTACTTTTTCCTTTTTTCTTCTCGATACGGGAACCTTGCTTCCATCCGACATTAAAATAAAACCTCCATCGCTTTTCTGAAAACCTGTTATGTACATCATGTTAACCAAATGTGATTTGTGCGGGCGAATAAAATTATATTCCGACAATAATTCCTCGTTTTCCTTCAGGGTTTTTGAAACCAATAATTTTTGGCCGTTCTTAAAATAAAATAAGGTATAGTAGTTATCCGATTCGCACCGGATGATTTCGTCAATCCTGATAACATTAATCTTATCGGACGTTGACAATATGATTTTGGGGGGTTCGTCAAGCGGCCTTTTCAGATTATCGAGCAGGGTATCGATACCGGTTTTATCGCTTCTTTGTTCCTTTTTGGTTTCTGCTTTGCGAACCGCATCCACAAGGTCATCGGGATAAATAGGTTTCAGCAGGTAATCCAAAGCACTGTATTTAATTGCTTTGATGGCAAACTGATCGTATGCAGTAGTAAAAATTACATCAAAGTTAATATCTTCCAGCATTTCCAGCATTTTGAAACCGCTTCCGTCGGGCATTTGTATATCAAGGAATACAAGATCCGGATTTTTATCTTTTATCAGCTTTACCCCCGAATAGACACCATCAGCTTCTCCGGCGATTTCTACATTTTTACAATAAAGATTCAATAATCCCGACAAAGTTTCGCGCGATTTTTTTTCGTCTTCAATGATAACTGCTTTTAACATAACACAGAATTTTAATCCCTGTAATAAATAAAAAGTTCAACCCTTGTACCGGCCGCCTCCCCAAAATTATTTTTTAAATCAATCACTTTTACGGAAAAATCTTCCTCGCTTTGCCAATTCAATAATTCAAGCCTGGTTTTTGTGATCAGCATCCCGCTTG
>JAFGBL010000017.1 GCA_016933115.1 Bacteroidales bacterium
AAAGTTGAAACTAATGAGAATATGCCTGATTGTTTGGTAGTTACAAAGGAAAACGAAACGAATCAGGTTTTAGTCGGACAATAGTGATAATTTATATAACTTCAAAATACCAACTTTTATTTTATGATTAAGATGGCAGAACCTTCAAACAATTTTGTTGAATTCAGGAAAATACTATTTTTACAAAACTTAATCTGCTTGCTTTCTTTGAGTGTCAAAAACTAACAACAATATAAATACACAACCGGGTTTTGGAACAGCGCCTGTTTTTTTTACTGCTATTTCCACCATCCTTGGAGCCATTCTGTTTCTTCGTTTCGGTTTTGCCACTGGGACATTGGGCTTTTGGGGTGTGATCCTTATTATCCTTCTCGGACATTTGGTTACAATTCCCACAGCCATGGCTTTGTCGGAGCTTGCCACCAATAAAAGGGTAGAAGGTGGAGGCGAGTATTTTATAATTTCGAGATCCTTTGGCTTAAATGTCGGGGGCACCATTGGTGTGGCATTGTATCTTTCGCAGGCCATCAGTGTTGCCTTTTATGTGATTGCATTTACCGAAGCATTTCAGTTCTTTTTCGATTGGGTGAACCGGGATTTTGGCATTGAACTTCCCCGGCAGGCGATCAGTGTTCCTGTCATGTTTGGATTATCGGTTTTAATCCTGAAGAAAGGTGCCAACCTGGGTGTAAAAGCCCTGTATGTAGTGGTTGCCATTCTTGCAATATCATTGGTTCTGTTTTTCCTGGGCAAAACAACACATGCGGAAGTAACAAGTTACAGCCTGACGACAGCCCAGTTTAGGAATATCGACCAGTTTTTTTATGTTTTCGCGATTATTTTCCCGGCGTTTACCGGTATGACTGCCGGAGTCGGATTGTCGGGTGATTTAAAAAAACCCTCCAAATCAATTCCTTTAGGCACAATAACAGCAACACTTTCAGGATTGGTGATCTATTTTTTTATTTGTTTCAAATTGGCTTCCTCTGCCACACCCGAAGAGCTTGTAAGTGATCAACTGATCATGGCTAAGATAGCCTTGTTTGGTGCATTGGTCATCCCTTTGGGACTGGGTGCCTCCACCATATCTTCAGCAATCGGCTCAATAATGGTTGCACCAAGGACCTTACAGGCGCTTGCTATGGATACTTCGTTTCCTCTCAAACGGATGAACCGTTGGCTGGCAAGAGGAAGGCGCACAGATCGCGAACCTGTGAATGCCTCATTGGTCACCTGTTCCATTGCCATGGTAGTGGTGATTTTGGGAAATGTGAACCTGGTGGCAGGGATCATTTCCATGTTTTTTATGGTCACATACGGTTCATTGTGTTTGATTTCATTTTTGCATCATTTCGGGTCATCCCCTT
Source organism: Bacteroidales bacterium (assembly GCA_016933115.1). Classification (GTDB taxonomy): domain Bacteria; phylum Bacteroidota; class Bacteroidia; order Bacteroidales; family JAADJA01; genus JAADJA01. The sequence continues at coordinate 1,368 of JAFGBL010000017.1, forward strand.
CATACCGGCCTTCATTCAGGTCGAGGTGGTATTATTCACTGGCTGGATTTCTTGTTGCTATATGGGTCATGTTTAAGATCAATACACCCTACGCCTTTGTAGCCATCGTCATGATGACATTATTTTACCTGTATATCAGTTCGTACCACAAACGCCGAAGCGGATTGGAAGCAATTTTTGCAAACGCTATTTTCCAGTTAAGCAGGAATCTGCAGGTTTATTTGCAACGGTCGAAACGGAAAAAGTCAAAAAAGGAATGGCGGCCCAGTGCCATATGCATTTCAAAAGATTCGTTTCAACGCAACACCGCTTTTGAATTCCTGAACTGGATTTCATACAAATACGGATTTGGGACTTACCTTCACCTGATCGACGGCTATTATTCCAAGACCACCCACAAAGATGCAGATATAACACTTAATAAACTCCTCGAAACCTATGGGAAAGTTGAAAACCACGTGTATGTCGATACCCTGATCTCTCCATCCTATACTTCTGCGATTGCACAGGCCATACAGATTCCGGGAATTGCCGGGATGGAAAATAATATGATAATTTTTGAATTTGATAAGAACAATCCGGATAACCTTCCCGGCATTATCGACAATTTTGCACTTGTGAATGCAGGTAATTTTGATGTTTGTATTGTCGGAAGTTCCGATCAGAAAATTAAGACAAGAGATGAAATTCACATTTGGATCCGGAGCATCGACAGCGAAAACTCGAACCTGATGATCCTGATCGGTTTCATCCTGCAGGAACATCCGTTCTGGTACAAATCCTATATCCGGATTTTTGAGGTATACAAGCCCGGCAAGTACGACGAAACCAAAAAGTACATGGATGAGCTGCTTTTATCTGGCAGACTGCCAATTACCGGAAAAAATATTGAGATGATCAGTGAACAACCGGATACACACATCAAGCAGATCATTTGCGAGAAGTCGGCCAATGCAGGGCTTATCATTATCGGATTCAGGGAAGAGTTATTAAAACATCATGGGATAAACCTGTTTAGGGGTTATGAGTCTATCGGTCAAACTATTTTTGTTCATTCTTCCGGGCATAAGCAAATTGAGTAGTAAGCCGTAAATCACGATGGAGTTTAGCATATAAATTTTCACCTAAAGAAAATTTGTTGTAGTACCGATTCCTTACCGGCAACGATTCCATAATATATTATCTTTGCCGCCTAATTTTAGATGACAGCGATGGCAGAATCAGCTATTACCAACCGAAAGCAGGATTATTTTATCCCGATTATTATTATCGGCGCCCTTTTTTTTATTTTTGGATTTGTTACCTGGTTAAATGCCACACTCATTCCATACCTGAGGATCGCATGCGAATTAACAGCTTTCGAATCCTTCTGGGTGACCTTTGCTTTTTATATCTCCTATTTTGTAATGGCTTTGCCTTCATCTGCCGTTCTTGAAAAAACAGGATTTAAAAACGGGATGTCGGTGGGGTTGATCACCATGGCTCTCGGAGCGCTCATCTTTATTCCTGCAGCACTTACAAGGACCTATGGTCTGTTCCTGACAGGTTTATTTGTTCAGGGAACCGGTCTTGCTATTTTACAAACCGCTTCCAACCCTTATGTGACTATCCTTGGGCCCATTGAGAGCGCTGCCAGAAGAATCAGCATTATGGGTGTCGCCAACAAATTTGCAGGAATACTTAGCCCGATTATTCTCGGGGCCATTGTTTTGGAAGGGATCGATGACCTGGTGGTCAGGCTGGGTTTGATGAATGAAGTAGAAAAAGCTGCCGAATTGGATATCCTTGCTGCCAGGGTAATTTTTCCATATGTTATCATGGCTCTGGTTTTGTTGATCCTTGCTGGCCTGGTCAGATTTTCATCCCTGCCCGATGTAGAAAGAGAAGAAGAAACAACCGATATGAAAGCAGTTTCTGACAGAACCAGCCTCTGGCAATATCCCTATCTGTGGCTGGGGGCGATGACGATTTTTGTATACGTTGGGGTTGAAGTGATTGCTGTAGATACTTTGATCAGCTACGGTAATTTTCTGGGGTTTGAGTTTTCGGAAGCCAGGTTTTTTGCATCTTTTACGCTTGGAGCCATGATCGTTGGATATTTTTTTGGGATTATTGCCATTCCAAAATTTATTACACAGGAAAAGGCGCTGAAATATTTTGCTATCCTTGGTATTATTTTTACAGTGATAGCGGTTTTTTCAAATGGTTTTTCTTCCATCCTGATGATTGCTGCACTGGGTTTTGCCAATTCAATCATGTGGCCGGCCATCTGGCCACTGGCAATTGATGGTTTGGGGAAATTCATCAAAGTTGGGTCCGCCATTCTGATCATGGGTATTGCCGGCGGTGCATTATTGCCACTGCTGTATGGTTACCTGGCCGACCTGGAAAGTGTCCAGGCTCAAAATGCTTATTGGATCATGGTTCCTTGCTACGTATTTATTTTGTTTTTTGCGGCAAAAGGAAATCGTATAGGAAAGATAATTGTTAAATAATGGGTTATAAAAAAAATATTAAATAAAAGATAAAATGAAACCAACATTACTGATTCTGGCAGCAGGAATGGGAAGCCGATACGGAGGGCTGAAACAGGTTGACCCGGTAGGCCCGAATGGTGAGGCCATCATCGATTATTCCATCTTTGATGCCATCAGGGCAGGATATGGAAAGGTTGTTTTTGTTATACGGGAAAGCTTTGCAGGTGCTTTTAAAGAGAGTTTTGAAACGAAACTTGTGGGTAAAATAAAAACCGAATATGTTTTCCAGGAACTAAATAGTTTTATCCCGGATAACCTCAACATCCATCCCGATCGCGTAAAACCATGGGGCACCGGGCATGCGGTACTGGTTGCAAAAAATATCATCCGTGAGCCTTTTGTAGTGATCAATGCGGATGATTATTATGGGCCGGATGCCTACTGGAAGATACCTGAATTTCTGATCAACTCTGAAACGGCAGGATTACCGAATCATTGCATGGTGGGTTATGAGTTAAGAAATACATTGTCGGAACACGGTCATGTTTCGCGTGGTGTTTGCCAAACAGATCAAAATGAATTTTTAAAAACAGTGGTTGAACGAACCCATATTGTCAAAAAGAATGGCAAAATCATATCCAGGCTGGATGATGGCCGGGATATTGAACTTACCGGTGACGAGGTTGTTTCTATGAATATCTGGGGATTTTTACCATCATTTATGGATCATCTGGATGATTATTTTCAAGATTTTATTAAAGAAAATGCCGGAAACCTCAAAGGGGAATTTTACATTCCTTTTGTGGTGAATGACCTGATAGAAAAAGGGAAGATCAACCTGAAGGTGTTTCAATCAAAAGACCTATGGTTTGGGGTGACTTACAAAGAAGATAAAGAGGCTGCTGTGGGCAGTATCAACCGGTTAATTGAAAAAGGAGTTTATCCTGAAAAATTATGGAATTAGACGATCGGGAATTCGATTTGAAGGATATTACCGGTAATTTCAGACTAACCGGGAGGATAAGAAATGTTTTTCCGTTTGGTAACGGCCATATCAATGATACATATAAGGTGCTTACGGGAGAAAAAAATTATTTGCTCCAGCGTGTAAATCAACAGGTTTTTATGGATGTACGTGGGCTGACTTCCAACCTGATCCGGGTGATCAATTACCTCTCCGACCTGGTTGAAAACAACCCCGGCTCAATGCAGGTAATGAATTCGGTGAGAACCATCAACGGCACCTATTTTTTCATCGATGACGATGCCAATTTTTGGCGTATGTTCGACTTTGTGGAAGGCGGGCGCAGCATCGACCGGGCCGACAATGCAAACCTGGCCGAAGAAGGGGGGAAGGCTTTCGGTTGGTTCATCAAGAGCCTGGATAAATTCCCGGTAACCGACCTGATAGAAACCATTCCCGATTTTCACAACGGAGAATTTCGCCTGGCCAATTTCAGGAAAGCATTAGAAAAAGACAAGGTTGGTAGAAAGGCTGTTGTGCTTGAGGAAATCGATTTTCTTGAAGTAAGGGCCGGTGAAATGCTGAAAATCAGAAACCTGGTTACGGACGGTAAACTACCGTTAAGAGTGACCCACAACGACACCAAGATCAATAACGTTTTGTTCAATGAATACAACAAAGCCATCTGTGTGATCGATCTTGACACTGTGATGCCCGGAACCCTATTATACGATTTTGGCGATGCCATCCGCACCTTTACCAACACAGCCGGCGAAGATGAACAGGCGACGGAAAATATCACCATGAACATTGACCTGTTCAAAGCATTTGCCAATGGGTTCCTCTCCGAAACTAAATCCATCCTCCAGGACCGGGAAGTCGCAAACCTGGCATTTTCAGCCAAATACATTACATGGGAGCAGGCTGTGCGATTCCTTACCGATTTTCTGAACGGAGATATGTATTACAAAACAGCCTATGCTGAACACAACCTCGTTCGGACAAAAGCCCAGATCAAACTGCTGCAAAGTATGGAGGAGCAGTTCATGGAGATGGAAAGGATCATTCAGGAAATAGCAAACTAGCAGATATAAAAAACCCCGATCAATTTGATCGGGATTTTTAAAGTTATTTTATTAACTAAAAGCGAGAATGGACTTTTCGATTTTCTTGATAGCCTCTCTTAATTCTTCTTCCGAAATAACCAATGGTGGCGCAAATCGGATAATATGTCCATGAGTTGGTTTTGCGAGCACTCCATTCCTGGCCATTTCAAGGCAAACGTCCCATGCCTCCTTGCCATTGGTATGTTTAATGACAACAGCATTGAGCAATCCTTTTCCCCTGACGAGTTCGATCATGGGAGAATCAATTTTTCTCATTTCATCGCGGAAAATATTTCCCAGATATTCCGCCCGTTCGGCCAGTTTTTCATCACGAACAACTTCAAGAGCCGCAACAGCTACTTTAGCTGCTATAGGGTTGCCTCCAAATGTTGATCCATGCTCACCGGGTTTGATACAAAGCATGACGTCGTCATCGGCCAGCACTGCAGAAACGGGATAAACACCACCTGACAATGCTTTACCCAGGATCAGAATATCTGGTCTGACATTTTCATGATCACATGCTAAAAGTTTGCCTGTTCGGGCTATACCGGTCTGAACTTCATCAGCAATAAAAAGGACATTACTGTCACGGCACATCTGGTAGGCCATTTTCAAATAACCGTCATCCGGGACAAAAACGCCGGCTTCACCCTGGATGGGTTCCACCAGGAACCCGGCAACGTTTTTATCTTCAAGTGCTTTTGCCAGGGCGTTCAGGTCGTTGTAGGGAATGGTGATGAATCCCGGAGTATATGGTCCGAAACCGTTTCGTGCATCCGGATCTGTCGACATGGAAATCACCGTAATGGTCCTGCCGTGAAAATTGTTTTCGCAAACAATGATTTTTGCCTGATTCTCAGGCACGCCTTTTTTTTCATATGCCCATTTACGGCAAAGTTTCAGGGCTGTCTCATCACCTTCGGCACCTGTATTCATCGGCAGGATTTTATCATATCCGAAAAAATTAGTTACAAATTTTTCATAAGGCCCCAGTGCATCGTTGTAGAATGCCCTCGAAGTCAATGTTAAGGTTTGTGCCTGATCGTAAAGGGCATTGACGATTTTAGGATGGCAATGCCCCTGGTTAACAGCTGAATAGGCTGATAAAAAGTCGAAATATTTTTTCCCTTCCACATCCCACAAAAATGGACCTTCGCCACGCGATAATACAACCGGCAAGGGATGGTAATTGTGAGCACCGTATTGTTCTTCCATCTTCATGAGGTCCTTTGACGTCATAGTTCCAATCATTGTTTATTTAGTTTTAAATGTTTAACAATCAGACAAAATTATAATTTTAGGTTGAAAAACCATGAAACCAACAAATTTTTATTTTTTCTCGTGGCTCTAAGCCCAGGACAAAAATTTGAAAAAAAAATTGAAAAAAATTGAACAGGAATTAAATATTTTTACATTTGCAATTGTTATAAACATAAAATATTTTTATCATGGCTTACGTAATAACAGATGATTGTACTGCATGTGGAACTTGTATTGACGAATGTCCGGTTGAGGCGATTTCTGAGGGTGATATCTATGTGATCGATCCTGATATTTGTACCGATTGCGGATCATGTGCCGATGTTTGTCCCGTGGAGGCTATTCATCCTGCTGAATAAAAACAAGAAAAGTAAAAAAAGTCCTTTCGGGGACTTTTTTTTAATTGAATTCCTTTTTAAGCTGAGCAACCCATTTTTTTACCCGGTCGGCTGTTTGTTCCGATTGCTGGTCTTCATCAATAGCCAATCCTACAAATTTCCCATCCTTTTCTGCTGACGAAAAATAATACTTATAACCTTTCACCGGCCACAACCCAACAACATTTTCTTTAACCGGTAACCTGCAATAAAGGGTGCCCATGCCATCGACAAAACTGCCCGGATATTCTTCCTGATCTCCCAGCCCAAATAAGGCAATTTTCTTTTTAGATAAATCAAGCTCAACAACATCGTCGATAAACAATTCCCAGTCATCCTGCATGTCCCCGATTCCCCATGCTGAGGTTCCGAATATCAGGTTGTCGTATTTTAGGATCGAATCAGGTACAATTTCCTTAATGTTATGTAAATCAATATTTTTATCGCCAAATTCCTTTTGAATCAGCTCCGCAACTTTTTTGGTCCTTCCAGAAGTGGAGCCATAAAAGAGGCCAATTTTCTTCATGTTAATTTTTTTATTAATATTGAACAAATTTGTTATAAAAACTGTTTGCAAAGTTACTTTATTTAAAACAAATAAAAATAGGTTCAAATTGTCGCGGAGACACAGGTGATGATTTTAAAAATCAAACTCAGTTTATTAATTTTATCTTTTAGCATCAACCTGCTTCATGAATTCGTTCCGCATTCCCATGTGGATTATTCACAGACTGCGCTCGGTATATCAAAGAATTCGGCTGAAGATAGCTTCCTTGCCAGTATTGAAAAAATTATATCATTTAATCTTGGAACGAATCATCTGGAGCATTATAATCAACCTGAGAAACATTTTAATATCGGATTTACCCATGATTGTCTGCTGATTTCAATTTGTCCCGATTTCAGGAATTTTAATGATAGTAGTTCCCTTCTAATTACTTCAAGTGATTGGATATTTAATAGTCAGGAATATTGGAACGAAATAATTGCAAGAGGCCCACCTTCATTCCTTTCTTGAATTTGAAAGGCTTTGCAAACTGATCAACAGGTAAGCTATTTCACAGTTCTTTTCAGTTAGTCAATTTCAAAAAATTACAAATTTTTCATGATAGAAAAAATTATCAGTTTTTCTGTTAAAAACAGGTTGATAATCGGATTGTTGACCCTGGCGCTGATAGCCTGGGGGGTTTACAGCTTTACGGTTTTACCCATTGATGCAGTGCCCGATATTACCAATAACCAGGTGCAGGTCATAACGGTTTCACCATCTTTAGCGCCTCAGGAAGTAGAGCAATTTATCACTTTCCCAATTGAAATTGCCATGGCCAATATTCAGGATGTGGTTGAAATACGCTCTATTTCCCGATCGGGATTATCAGTTGTTACAATTGTATTTAAAGATAAAGTGAGCCCGTTTCTTGCCAGGCAATTGGTCAGTGAACAAATAAAGATAGCCGAAGGGGAAATTCCCGAAGGATATGGCAGCCCTGAAATGATGCCGATCACAACAGGTTTGGGAGAGATATATCAATATGTTATCGAACCTGAACCGGGTTATGAAAAGGTGTATAGTCCGATGGAAATCCGAACGATACAGGATTGGATCGTTAAAAGATATCTTTCAGGAATTCCAGGCATTGTTGAGATAAGCAGTTTCGGAGGGTTTCTGAAACAGTATGAAGTATCGGTAGTCCCCAGGACATTGGTAGCCATGGACCTCACCCTGGTGGAGATTTTCGATGCACTGGAATCAAACAATCAAAACTCCGGCGGAAGCTATATCGAAAAAGGGCCGAATGCCTATTATATCAGGGCTGAGGGGATGATTAATGATATCGGTGATATTGAAAACATTGTTATCAAGAATAAAAATGGAATTCCCATATTAATAAAGGATGTTGCTGATGTTGGAATCTCATCGCCACCCCGATACGGAGCGATGACCAAAGACGGGAAAGGAGAAGCTGTTGGCGGGATTACGCTGATGTTGAGAGGTGCCAACACATCAAAGGTGATAGGGGATGTTAAAAAACGCATCGAGGAGGTTCGCGAAATTTTACCCAAAGGCCTTTCGATCCATGCATACCTTGACCGGGCAGGGCTGATCAACAAAACGATCAACACCGTTTCGAAGAACCTGATCGAAGGAGGATTGATCGTTATTTTTGTTCTGGTGTTGTTGTTGGGAAATTATCGGGCCGGATTAATTGTCGCTTCCGTGATACCGCTTTCGATGATGTTTGCTTTTTCGCTGATGAACCTGTTTGGTGTTTCAGCCAACCTGATGAGCCTGGGTGCAATTGACTTTGGGTTGATCGTTGATGGTTCGGTAATAGTAGTGGAAGGGATCATTCATCAAATGCAGCATCTTTCCAGGAAAACCAAACTCACCCAGCAACAGTTGGATGAAAATATTGTAATAGCCGGTGTAAGGGTAAGCCGGTCGGCTTTATTTGGCGTTCTGATTATTTTGATTGTTTACCTGCCGATTCTGGCTTTCGAGGGCATTGAAGGGAAAATGTTCAGGCCGATGGCTCAAACCGTAAGTTTTGCCCTTCTCGGAGCGCTTATTCTTTCTGTTACTTATGTGCCGATGATGTCGTCCTTATTTCTAAGTAAGAAATTAACGACGAAAAAAACAATTTCAGATAAGATAGTGGCATTTCTTGAGCGCTCTCATCAGCCGGTTCTCGAATTTTCACTAAAAAAAATGAACCTGATGCTGGGCATGATATTAGTCATTTTGCTTGCCAGTTTTATTTTATTTTCAAGAATGGGTGGTGAATTTATCCCAACCCTGGAAGAAGGTGACCTCGCCGCTCAAATGACGCTGGTGCCGGGATCGTCACTGAAGGAAAGTGTGGCATCATCAACCAAAGCCGAAAAAATCCTGCTTGAAAATTTCCCTGAGGTCAAGGAAGTAGTTTCGAAGATTGGAACGGCCGAGATTCCGACAGACCCAATGGCCATTGAAGACGCCGATATTATGATCATTCTGAAAGATAAGGATGAATGGACTTCAGCCCGTACACGTGAAGAACTGGTTGAAAAAATGAAAGAGAAGTTGTCTGTATTGCCCGGTCTGACTTTTGAATTCCAGCAACCCATCCAACTTCGCTTCAATGAATTGATGACCGGCGTAAAATCGGATGTAGCTGTTAAAATTTATGGTGAGAACCTCGATGAACTTTACCTCTCAGCCAATGAAGCAGCTTCTCTCATTCAAAATATCGATGGTGCCGGTGACGTGAAAGTGGAACAAATTGTCGGGCTACCTCAACTCCTTGTCAAATATAAAAGGGATCAAATTGCCAATTATGGTTTAAATATTACTGACATTAATAAAATTATTAGAATGGCCTACGCTGGGGAGTCGGCGGGTGTTATTTTCGAAGGAGAAAAAAGATTTGACCTGGTTGTGAGGTTGTGCGAAGAATGCAGGAATGAACTGAAAAGTATTATGAATCTTCGGATCAATCCACCAACCGGAGAAATGATCCTGTTGAGCCAGGTGGCTGATATTTCGATCCAGCAGGGTCCAATGCAAATATCACGTGATGATACCAAACGGCGCATTACCATTGGGATCAACGTAAGAAACCGGGATGTAGAATCATTTGTAAACGAGGTGAATGATGTGTTGTCAAAGAACCTGGTGTTACCTCCGGGTTATTACATTACCTACGGCGGACAATTTGAAAACCTGCAGGCTGCCAAGCGTACCTCCAGTATTGCTGTTCCAGTTGCTTTGGCCATGATCCTGGTGCTATTGTATTTTGCTTTTTATTCACTCCGGCAATCCTTGATGATTTTTACTGCAATTCCTTTGGCTGCAGTCGGTGGAATATGGGCACTTTATATTCGTGGAATGCCTTTCAGTATTTCAGCCGGTGTGGGTTTTATTGCACTGTTTGGTGTAGCTGTTTTAAACGGTATTGTATTGATTTCTTATTTCAACCAACTTAAAAATGAAGGCATGACAGATGTGATTGAACGGGTAAAAGTCGGAACGAAAGTACGGCTCCGACCGGTATTGATGACCGCCTCGGTTGCTGCCTTGGGGTTTATCCCGATGGCCTTATCCACAGCCCCCGGGGCTGAAGTCCAAAAGCCTCTTGCCACGGTGGTTATCGGTGGTTTGATAACCTCAACCTTTTTGACCCTGGTAATTTTACCGCTGATTTATGTTTTGTTTAATCATCGTGAAAAAATGAAGTCATCCAATAAAATTTCTGCTACAATTATAGCATTGCTGATTACTTTTGGTTCGGTTAACCCATTGTCAGGACAATCGAGTGATTCGTCACTATCAATGAATCAAGCGGTTCAATTGGCAATTGAAAATAATCTGACTTATCGCAATGCAGGTCTGGAACTTGAAATGGCCAAGAAACTAAAAAAAACAGGTTTTGATTTACCTGCTGCTGAAATTGAATATGACAAGGGCCAGATCAACTCATCGTACAAGGATTATTATTTGTCCATCAAACAACCTTTCAGTTTCCCGACGGTTTATACATCACAAAACCAATATCAAAAAGATTTCATTCGGCTGAATGAAAGCAAATTTAAAATTGCAGAGCAGAATTTAATTGGGGATGTTAAATCAACATATTTGGTTTGGGCCTGGATGTACAGGAAGTTGCAGATTTTGCAACGAAAAGACAGTGTCTTTTCAGGTTTTCAAAGAGCGGCTGAATTACAATATACTGAGGGTGAAATCAATTATTTGTCTAAAGTAATGGCTGAAACAGAGGCTCTTGAAATAAGCAATGCCATGGATCAGGCAAAAGCCGACCTGTCCATTGCTGAACAGGAGCTTTTTCAGGTGATACAGACGCAGGGCAGGTTTAAGCCCCAGGATACTGAAATCAAATTAAAATCACCTATAAAAACTATTGATGCAGATTCAACCATTGACAATTTTCGCATTGATTATTACAGGTCATTTGCCGAAATGCAGGCTTCTGCTGTCAGAAAACAAAAAAATTACCATTTACCCGGTTTTTATGTTGGTTATTTTAATCAGCAGATTGATGGGCAAAGCGATTTTAATGGGTGGCAGCTAGGGGCAACACTTCCGCTCTGGTTCTGGTCGCAATCGGGAAAAGTTCAGGCTGCCAAACTGGATCAGGAGATCGCTGAAAACAATCTTGAGAAAGAATTAGCCAATTCAGGTATTGAGCTAAAAAAATTATCATTGGCTCTGGCAAAATATGAAAACTCACTGAAATATTATGAGGGTCAGGCTTTGAAGCAAGCTGAACTTGTATTGCTCAATACGCAAAAAAGTTTTGAACTGGGTGAGATCAGCTATATTGAGTATGTAAGGAATTCGGGCTTAGCATTCGATATTCGGTTAAATTACCTCGAAACTTTGAACAACTATAATCAGACAGTTATTGAAATTGAAAATCTTCTTGCCAAATAACAGAATATGAAAACAATAAATATAATACTGATAATTGCGCTTCTGATCGGATTTATCGGTTGTAATTCTGGTTCAAAACAAACAGAAGAGATTACCGGTCAACCCGATTTAACCAAAGTTACATTGACCAGGGATAAAATCATCAGGTCGGGGATATTGTTAGGTGCCATAAAAAAAGAATTGCTTTCCCAGGACGTTCATGCACGCGGAAAGGTAACAGTTGCTCCTCATAAACAAGCATCTTTAACGGCTTTAATGGGCGGTGTTGTCAAGGATATCAGGGTGGTCAAGGATCAATATGTTAAAAAAGGAGAAGTTCTTGCCACGTATTCAGATCCGGGACTGGTTCAGGCACAACAGGATTATCTTCAATCACAAAGCGACCTGGAATACTTTGAGAAGGAGTTAAATCGTCAAAAGGCATTAAAAAAAGAAAACATCAGTTCGGATAAGGAATTCCAATTGACACAATCGAAATTTCAGGAATCCAGGTATGCATTTGAAGCTAACAAGGCGAAAATGGAGATGCTGAATATGAATATGGAGGAACTGAATGAAGGCATCATAAGTAATAATCTTCCGATTTTGAGCCCATTCAATGGAGTGGTCCACAAGATCAATGTAAACGTTGGAAAGTATGCCGAGGAACAAACGGTACTTTTTGAAGTGATCGATCGTTCGGAAATGCAGTTGGAGATTGCCGTGTTTGAAAAAGATATTCACCTGGTAAAAAAGGGCCAACGGGTCACCTTTGCACCCACCTCACAAACAGAAAATATTTATGAAGCTTATGTGAAATCCATTGGTTCTATTGTTGAGCCTGAAGCAAGGGTGGTGAATGTGCTGGCAAATATAAAAGGAGAAATTCCTAATTTGATCCCGGGAATGTTTGTCTCAAGCGAAATCCATACCAGCGAGCAATACCTGGACGCCTTGCCTGAAGAAGCCATTATTATTGAAAATGATAGTAAAAAATATGGTTTTTATACTTTTGATGATAGTTTAAGTACTGAAATGACCTTTCACCGATTCAATGTTATTACAGGATATGTTGAAGATGGATACATTCAGGTTGAACCGGTTGAACAATTTCCTGAAAATGCAAAGGTTGTATTGAAGGGTGTTTATTACATCAAGGCGGAGATCATGAAAAACAGTGAATAATTACCTTGGTATTCGCCAACACAATCCAAAATTAACAAAGTAGTAATTCAAATCGCTGTCGAGACCGTATCCAGAAGAAAAATCAAGTTGGAGGTTGGGAGCGATTAAATATGTTAGTCCTCCATCTATCTTGTGATGTGGGTTATCGCCATTGGCCGAAGTACCATAAACTTCAGCATAGGCTCCAAATTTAGCGGTGATTTCAAAACCCAAAACTACGGAATATACGAAAAGTCCGTCGGCGTTTTCTCCATTGTTTGCATATCCCAGGTTATAGCCCAGTGAAAGAAAATCAGTTATTGTATGAGACGCTAAGAATTTCAATGATGAGTAAGTGTAGCTGGGCCTGTAATCTGTATTTCCAACTGAATTAAAAGTCAGATCTGCCAGAAATGAAATCTGGGGTACAAGTCCTTTTTCTTCCGTAATAAAAATTTTAAACCCAGCCTGAAGCGGCCCTAATCCTTTTTGAATTGAATCCATTGCATTTGAATGATCAACCAAATTTGATCGTTGATAATAACCCCCCAGTCTCAATTCCAGATTGTCAAAAATGCCATATCTGAGCAAGGTCGTTCCCAATCCCCAGTTCTTAAATTCAAGCTGATTTTCCTTAAAGTTTTCATAAACGAAACCGGTTTCTATCTGCAATGTGTTTTTAGGAACCGTAATGGATGATTCTGTTTGATCGGGCCGGTCGGTCACCAAATCGTGAACTTTTGGTTTGGAATGGTTCCCGGGTTCGGCGGTATTTTGTTCCTGCGAATAGGAGCAAATAAATACAATGAATAAAACTAATAATACAATTAATTTTTTCATAACTTAAATTTACCGTTAATTCGGTATCCTCCACGACAAGCCGGCACTCACAAAATACCGGTCAACATCCTTATCAAATCCCATCCCTCCTGAAATATCGGCTTGCAGATTATTCCTGATCCGGAAGGTCAATCCTGCATCTGCAAGGTGATTTGGAAGGTTTCCGTGATCAAAATTGCCGTATACTTCGATAAATGACCAAACTAAGTGACTTATTTTAAAACCTAAAAACACAGCATACAGGAAATATCCGTCCGGATTTTCACCGTTGTATCCGAAACCGCCATTGTATCCAAGTGTGAACCTTTTACTCAAGGTATGAGAACAAACCAGTTTTCCTATCGGATAGCTGTATGTCGGGCTAAAATGTTCATGCCCCAGGTACCTGATAGTGATATTCCCCACGATAGCCATTTGGGGACGAATGCCTTTTTCCTTCACTACAAAAACCTTGAACCCGGCAGAGATAGGTCCTATACCGCTAATGGTAGAATCTGTTTCTTCGGTTTCGGACTTGATATTGACGATTTCAAAACTTCCCGATGCCCTGACTTCAAGGTTTTCAAAAACACCGTACCTGATCATGGTGGTTCCAAGGCTAATTTGTTCGATTTCATCCTGTGGTTCATTCCTGTTAACATAAATTCCACCCGTTTCAAGTTGGAAATAACATTTTTTCACAAGGTAGGGTGATTCGGCTTGTGTTGGGCGGTCGGCAACAATAGTGGGAATTGTATCTGATTGTGCTCCGACTTGGGAGGAAAGAATGAAAAATAATGGGATCAGAATTGGTAAATTTTTTATCATAATGTTGATAGTTAAATGAATAGGAGCAAGCTAATCGCCATGACCACCATTCCTGCCATCAAGCCGTAAATGGACAGGTGGTGCTCGCCGTATTCCCGCGCCGATGGAAGTAATTCATCCAGTGAAATGAATACCATAATCCCCGCAACGCCGGCGAATAGAACTCCAAAAACAACCGGCGACATAAAAGGCAACAGGATCAGAAATCCGATGAGGGCACCTATCGGTTCTGCCAGGCCTGATAAAAAAGATAAACGGAATGCCTTGCGACGGCTTCCTGTTGCATAAAAAATAGGTACTGAAACAGCAATGCCTTCGGGAATATTGTGAATGGCAATGGCTACTGCGATGGCTATCCCAAGGCTGGGCTCGGTGAGGGCTGCAGTGAACGTGGCCAGCCCTTCCGGGAAATTATGGATGGCAATGGCCAGGGCTGTAAATGTCCCCATACGCATGAGTTTATGGTTATTCTGCTCAGTAACCTTTTTTGCTTCATCCATCTCCTCTACCAACCTGATTTCATGGGGATTTTCAACATTGGGAATAAGTTTATCAATAATGGCGATGAGTAAGATCCCTCCAAAAAAAGCAGCGACTGTAGTCCAGTATCCACCTCTTACTCCCAACTCTATTATCAGTTCATCCCTGGCTTTAACGATGATCTCAACAAATGAAACATAGATCATCACACCTGCTGAAAATCCCAGAGAAACGGACAGGAATTTTGTATTTGTTCGTTTGGCAAAAAAAGCAATTGCACTGCCAATCCCTGTTGAAAGTCCGGCAAATAGTGTAAGCCCAAAGGCCAATAAAATTGAATGTAAGTCGTAATCCATACCTGGTTCGGATTAATTCGTGGATAATTATTTTTCCCTGCAAGTCAAAGTTTTAGTCAATCATTTGATTTTGAACTTAAGTTTTTCCGATTAAAAAACATTCAAATATAATATTCGTAATTATTAATTCCCTGCCTGGGTTCTTTTTTTCTTTTCTCAGCATTTTCGAGTACCTTAAGTTTATCCTCAGAATTTAAAAAAAGCCAACCGGTAATTTCTTTCATCGATCGGTAGCAACCCATACAAATTCCGTCTTCATCATACTTGCATATGTTAATGCAAGGGCTTTTAACGTCTTTTCCCATTTTGATAGTTCAGAAAATTCAACTTTACAAATGTATAAATAAAGCTAAATAACGAAATATAAGGAGTCCTTATTCGGAATTTTTATTTGGAATACTTATATCCTTTGGATGATTAAAAGTAATCCGGATGTTTAGTTAGTTGATCCCTGTAACTTTTATGCAGTATTCAAGTATATTTGGAACTTTATGCCAGATGAAAAATAACCTGTTTGATTCTGCAATTTCCTATTTAAGACGCGGCAGTGAATTAAGTGTGGCCGTAAAGCAAAATATTGCCTTCTCTGTTATTATCCGGATTGTAAGTATACTTACGAGTTTTATTCTTGTTCCGCTTTCACTTAAATATATTGGCAAAGAGGAGTATGGTATTTGGCTTACCATTTCATCAGTAGTGGCATGGTTTGCTTATTTCGATTTGGGAATGGGTAACGGTTTGAGGAACAAACTTGCCGAATGTTTCACAAACAAAGAATACGATAAAGCTCAAAATATGATCTCAACGGCTTATATCATTTTAGGGGCCATTTTTGGGTCATTGATACTTGTCTTTTTTGTTGTAAATCCTTTTGTCGACTGGCAGGCGATATTCAATACGGGTGAACAGGTCAGCAGTGAACTCAGGGCGGTACTCACTGTTGTTACAGTCAGTTTTTTTATACAATCCGTTTTAAAAATTATTGGAATCATAGTTATAGCCGATCAAAAACCGGCCATCAACAATTCGTTTTTACCTCTCGCAAATATTCTATCCCTGGTTTTTATTTTTATTCTGGTTCGAACTACACAACCCTCTCTTCTATTCTTTAGTGCGATCCTTTCCGCATCACCTGTGTTGATCTATCTTACAGGTACGATTTTTCTTTTTGCCAGGAAATACAGGAACTTAATACCAACCTTAAACGGATACCGTAAAAAATATTTAAAGGATATTACCGGTTTGGGCATTCAATTTCTGATCGTTCAAATGGCAGCCATTGTCATTTTTACTACCGATAACATGATCATTACCCAGGTGCTTGGGCCTGCTGAGGTAACTCCTTATAATATTGCGTTTAAATATTTCAGCATCATTACCATTATGTTTGGAATCATCAACCAGCCTTTATGGTCGGCTTATACACAAGCGTATGTTAAAAATGACCTGAAATGGATCAGATCAGTGAACAATAAAATTGTGAAAGCCTGGATGTTCATGTTCATTTTAGCCGTACTGATGCTTTTTATTGCAGAACCTTTTTACAGGTTTTGGGTAGGGTCTGCAATTGTTATCGATTTCAAGCTGAGTTTGTTTATGGGAATTTTTGTTCTGATAGGCTCCTGGAACAATATATTCGTCAACCTGATCAATGCCACCAGTAAAATCCGCTTTCAACTTTACAGTTCGGTTATTGTAGCAGTAATTAGTCAAACCTGAAAAGCCAGTAAAAATTCAGTGATATTAACAAAAACAGGTTGAAAACAGGGGATAAAAAAATGATAAACTTTGTAAGGTTTTTCTTAATTTTATGATAAACCTTGCAATAAAATGGTAGGAAAAACAGAAAAAACACCCCAGTTAAACGTATTCAAAATCCCCCTTGATCTGTACATCAATAAAAATCATGAATTGTGTTTATTGTCTAAAAAAATCAATTTGGACCAGGAGGAAGAAGACTTTTGTGAATATTACTGTGCCGATAACGGCAGGCCGTCCATTCCTATTCGTAAAATAGTGGGTGTGATTTTGCTGAAACGCACCTACAACCTGAGTGATGAAAGTGTGGTTGAACGCTGGAAAGAAAATCCTTACTGGCAATATTTCTGCGGAGAAACATACTTTCAACATGAGCCACCCTTTGATCCGACGGAGTTGATAAAATTCAGGCAACGCGTAGGAGAATCAGGAGCAGAGAAAATATTGAGTTTAACCATTCATTTATTTGAGAATAAAGGGATCAGGGAAAAAGAAGTATTAATCGACACGACTGTACAGGAAAAAAATATCACCTTTCCCACCGATGCCAAACTGCAAAAGAAAATTATTGAGAAATGTCGGGAAATAGCAGAAAAAGAAGGGATTGTACTTAGGCAGAGTTACAAGAGAAAACTTAAGTAGCTAATGGTTGATCAGCGATTCCGCAGTCATCCCAAAAGGCGAAAGAAAGCCGCATCGGCAGCCCGGAAATTAAAAACCATTGCCGGCAGGATGGTAAGAGATATCGAAAGGAAAATGAATGATGGGCAAGTTGAAAAATACCGGAGAGATTTGATGATTTTTAAACTCATTTTAAAACAAGAAAAAAACTCAAAAAATAAAATTTACAGCATTCATGAACCACAAACCTTATGCATCGCCAAAGGCAAAGAAGCAAAGCCATATGAATTCGGCAACAAAGTCTCAATTGTAAAAACCCGTAAGTCAGGAATCATCATCGGGTCATTGGCCTTCAAAGAAAACCTGTATGATGGAGATACACTGGAACCTCAGCTTGAACAAATCAAAAGGTTAACGGACCATCAACCAGAAGTGGGGATTGTGGACAGGGGATACCGTGGACGAAAAACTGTAGGTGAAACCCATATCGTAACACCCAAGCAACTACCAGCTTCTGCCAGCCACTATGAAAGGCAAAAAGCACGTAAGTGTTTCAAGGACAGGGCGGAAATAGAACCGGTGATAGGTCATATTAAGCACGATCATAGGATGTTGCGCAATTATTTATCAGGTGAACTGGGCGATGGCATGAATAATTTACTGGCTGCTGCCGGTTACAACATGAAAAAGATGCTAAATCGATTAAAAAGCTCAAACGATTTCTTTTATTCTCAATTTTTATTCCCGGATTTTACAGCTATTGTTCCGAAATATTTCCCGAAATTTTCTAAAAATTGAGCTTTTTCAGGGTTGACTAAGTATATTCTGCGGATATGACAGATGATCTTAAAAGAGTTTGTACCATGGTCAACCGCGAGGCTGTCGGGCCTTATGAACAATGGAGATATTCCACTGCCCTGAGTGGGATGCAGGACTACAATCAGAAGATCAGGGAAATCGCTGAAGAACGAGGTGTTATTTTGATCGACCTGGAAAACAAAGTGCCTAAATCGCTGGATTATTTTATCGACGATGTGCATTACAGCGAAAGAGCGTTTGGATTGATTGCTGATTATATAGCGATGGAGTTCAATCAATGGGTATTAAATAAACCAGGTTCTGAAATAGAATAAACGGTAAATTAAAAATCCCGACTAAACCCTGATCGGATCTCAACTGAAATTTTATTGTATCACCCCTATAAAATCGTAACCGACTTCCTCAACTGCACTTTTTATTTTATCAATGTCTGGCTTTTCCCCTCTGATAATGACTTCACCGGTATTAAAATCGGCATCGGCAAACTCGATACCTTCCACCGACTTGATACCTTTTTCAACATTCATTTTGCAGTGGTTGCAGTTCATGCCCCCAACCGAAATTTTCAATTGTTTTACTTGATCACTCATATCAGTAACCACGTTTTCTGTTTTTTTCCTGAATAACTTTCTAATATAAATGTTTATTATCAGCAGCAATAAAATAATCCCGGAGGCCAATTGCAGCCAAAAGGGCAGAAGTTCATGCTGATGTTGGGTATGATCTCCATGCATAATGAACCATTCGGCAGGTAATAACAAATTGGTCAGATACCCGAAAAAAATAGCACTGCCGATGATCGAAACCAGGTAAACCGCCAGTGTTTTTTTGTCGATGGCTTTTCCGATCACAGCCATGGTTGCGGCATTCGTGGCGGGACCTGCCATTAAAAAAACAAGTGCAGCGCCGGGAGAAAGCCCTTTCATCATCAAAACGGCTGCAATGGGTATGGATCCGGTAGCACATACATAAATCGGAATCGATGCAACAAGAACGATAAACATGCTTAAAAACTGGTTGTCGAGGTAACTGGTGAAGAAATCTTCAGGCAATAACAACGAGATCAAAGCTGCTACCGCCAAACCAATTACCAGCCATCGGGCAATGTCCATCAGGAATTCATAAAAGGCATACCGGAACATCATTATCAGTTTATTGGTTTTAATGGGATCGGCATGATAAACCGTCCGCGCTGCCTGTGTTTTGGGTTGATCCTTTTTGGTTGCAACATTGGTCAGAACACCTCCGAAAATACCGCTGAAGAATGCCACCACCGGCCTTAAAACGGCGAATGGCAAACCCAGTAATGAATATGTTGCAAAGATGGAATCCACGCCGGTTTGAGGAGTAGAGATCAGGAAAGAAACCGAAGCTCCCTTCGATGCCCCCTCCTTGTAAAAGGCCACGCCGGTCGGGATTACACCACATGAGCACAATGGAAGCGGAATTCCAAGCAAGGCTGCATAAACAACCGATTTGAGGTTTTTACCGCCCATGTATTTTGGAACACTCCCTTCAGGCATATAAACATGCAGCAGGCCGGCGAAGAAAAAACCGAGCAGTAGCCAGGGTGCCATTTCGATAAGCAACCTGAAAAATTCACTGAAATATGCCTGAATATATTCCATTATTCGCCCAAAGATAGTGCTTTTACACACCAACGTTTTACAAATTCAATTGTTTGTTGGTACCGGCAAAAAATATTTAATTACTTTTGAGTTTATCCTTTAGCAATTATTAATTATGGATCCCATTCAAATTCAAAAGGCTGCAGATGTCCTCCGCAAATCAAGGAATACTATTGCATTTACGGGTGCAGGTATTTCAGTAGAAAGCGGCGTTCCACCCTTCAGGGGTGAAAACGGAATTTGGGAAAAATATGATCCCAAAACCCTGGAACTGGGATTTTTTATGAATAATCCCACTGCATCATGGAAAGTGATCAGAGAGCTGTTTTACAACTATTTTGGAACCGCAAAGTCGAATAATGCCCATTTTGTATTGGCCGAGATGGAAAAGCGAGGGTTGCTCAAATGTGTGATCACCCAGAATATCGACAACCTTCACCAGCAGGCTGGAAGTGTCGTGGTGCATGAATTTCACGGAAATTCCCAAAACCTGGTTTGCCTGAGTTGCCACCGCTATTTTAAACCTGATGATATTGATTTTGATAAATTACCGCCATACTGCGGCGATTGTGGCGGACTGATCAAACCCGACTTTATCTTTTTCGGGGAAGGAATTCCCATGGAAGCTTATCAAAATTCGGTTGAGGCCGCCGGCAGGGCTGAAGCAGTGATCCTGGTCGGTTCTACCGGCGAAGTGATGCCCGCTGCCCAGATGCCTTACCTGGCCAAACAAAATGGGGCAACCATCATCGAGGTAAACACGGAAATGTCAAAATTCACAAATACCATAACCGATCACTTTATTCAGGGAAAAGCCGGAGAGGTTCTAACCGAATTATTTTTCAGTCTCACAGGCGAAGAGTTAAAAACAAAATAAGATGAAACTTTTAAAAAACCGGACTTCTATCTTACTGACAGGCTTAATTGTAATGACCCAAATTTCATTTGCACAGCTTTTTTTTAAAAGCGAACCTGTCAGTCAGGAGGTAATGGTCCGGAACGAAACCAAAAAAATCTATAAATACCCCTGGGCCGGCGGGATGAATTCATGTCAGTTCGGGAATATCGACCTCAACCTGGATGGGATTCAGGACCTTTTCGTTTTTGACCGGAATGGCAACCGGATCATGACTTTTCTCAACAACGGAACATCCGGGGAGGTTGATTATACTTACGCACCCGAATATATTTCTAAATTTCCTGAACTTATTGCATGGGCTATCCTTATTGATTTTAACAATGACGGGAAGAACGATATTTTTACCTATTCCAAACCGGTGGGCATCAGGGTTTTTAAGAATGTTTCTGATGGTGAGCTTGAATTTGCAGTGGAGGTTGAACCATACCTGGTCTCTTACCAGGGTAGCGGTTATGTAAATATCTTTGCAATTGATGCTGATTATCCCGGAATTTCGGATATTGATGGCGACGGAGATATCGATATCCTGAATTTTTGGGTTTTGGGCGCTTTTGTCGAATATCACCAAAACCTGTCGATGGAAAAATACGGCATCCCCGATTCGCTTGACTTTATAAAGGTAACTTCCTGCTGGGGCCATTTTGCTGAGAACGAGGAATCCAACATTTTGTATCTTGATACTTGCGGCGGTTCCAAAAATTTTGAAACCAGAAACAGGCATGCCGGTTCCACATTTTTATTGATGGACTTCGATGGGGATGAGGATAAAGACCTGATCCTGGGAGATGTTGATTATCCGAACGTTGTCGGACTTGTCAATGGAGGCGATCCCGATTCGGCATACATGATCAGCCAGGATACCCTGTTTCCCGAATACAACAAGCCGGTGATGCTTTTTTCCATGCCTGCTGCAGCTTATCTGGATGTGGATAATAATGGCATCAACGACCTCATCCTGTCACCTTTCGATCCCAGCCCGATCACTTCGGAAAATTATACCAGTGTTTGGCTTTATAAAAATACCGACTCCAATCAGGTTCCGTCCTTTAATTTCACACAAAAGGATTTTTTACAGGAAGATATGATAGATGTGGGTTCGGGTGCGTACCCGGTACTTTTTGATTACGATAACGACGGCCTGATAGACCTGTTCATCTCGAATTACGGCTATTACATGTATTCATGGTACGGCCCGGCCATGACCCTGCACAGCGTTTACTGGTCGAATATTGCCCTGTTCAGGAATACTGGAACGTCAATACAGCCGGCTTTTAATAAGATCACCCACAATTTTGCCGGGCTACATGCCTATCACTTGACCGGAATATATCCTGCTTTTGGCGACCTGGATGCAGATGGCGATTTTGACATGGTCATTGGATATCAAAACGGTAATTTATGGTATTTCGAAAACACGGCCGGTTTGGGCCATGAGCCGGAATTTGCCGAGTCGGTTCAGGATTATATGAACATTGATGTAGGGGATTTCAGCACACCACAACTCTTCGACCTGAATGAAGATGGTAAATTGGACCTTGTTATCGGCGAACAGGCCGGCAACCTGAATTATTATGAAAATACCGGAACGGAAACAAACCCAAATTTCACCTTTGTGACCGATAGCCTGGGAAAAATTAATGTTACCGATTATAATCTTAGCTACGATGGTTACAGCACACCCTGCCTGTTTTACAACCAGCAAAACCAGGTTGAACTGCTCAGCGGTTCGGAACAGGGGAAGGTTTTTTATTTCAAGGAGGTGAATGCAAATCCTGGTGCAGCCTTCTCCGGGAGCGACGATCTTTACCAATTGATCGACAACGAACCCTTTGATTTGATGAACGGAATGCGCACCGCTGCTGCTATTCGTGACCTGAATTCGGATGGTTTTCTTGATTTGCTGGTGGGCAATTATTCGGGTGGTTTAAACTATTATATGGGTAGCGGGGCACCGCCTGTAATCGGAATTAATGAGGCCAACCGGCCGGCGCTTGATATCGCAATTTTCCCCAACCCTGCCGTTGACCGGGTAACAATTAAATTAGACGGTTCGGAAAGCCTGTCGTACCTGGATATTGATGTTTACAACATTCAGGGCACTTGTATTTACAATGAGCGCTTAAATTTAAGTGATCCTGCAAGCAATTTCCCCAGCCGGCTCCCGAATGGCCTTTACTTCATCCGGTTTATCTTTCCGGAGTCGATTGGTGGGAGTGTGGCCAAAAAACTGGTTATAAGAAAATAATCTATTTGGAAATAGCAACGGACTTCGAACTTCGAACTTCAAACTTCGAACTTCAAACTTCGAACAGCTAAAAGTTCGGCTTCAAATCATACTTCTTATAAAACTCTTCGATCACCCCGACAGCATCTTCAGCAGTGTCAACAACCTTAAAAATGTCCATATCTTCAGGGTTAATCTTATTCTCTGTGATCATTCTCTCTTTGACCCAGTTGATCAGTCCGAGCCAGTAATCCTTAACCACCAGCACGATGGGGAATCGAACAAGCTTGTGTGTCTGGATCAGGGTAATGGCTTCAAAAAGCTCGTCCATTGTCCCAAATCCCCCCGGCAGAACGATGTAACCTTGCGAGTATTTCATGAACATCACCTTGCGGACAAAAAAGTGGTTGAAGTTGATGAACTTGTCCTGGTCGATAAAGGGGTTGGGCCGCTGCTCGTGCGGGAGGTCGATATTCAACCCGACCGATTTCCCGTTGGCAAAATGAGCTCCCTTGTTGGCCGCTTCCATGATGCCGGGCCCGCCTCCGGTGATCACGCCAAAACCTTTTTTTGTAAGCAAGTATGCGATCTCCTCGGCCAACCGGTAGTACGGATGATCGGGCTGGGTGCGTGCAGAGCCGAAGATGGAGACACACGGCCCTATGCGCGCCAGGGTTTCAAATCCGTCCACCAGTTCCGACATGATCTTGAATACCGCCCATGAGTCGGTAGTCATCTGTTCATTCCAGGTCTTATCCTTAATCGCTTCCCGTATGCGATCCTCTTCGTTTATTCCGTCGATGTTCATAATAAATTAAATTGAAAATGTCCGCAAATTTATATCATTTCATTTAGATTCAAGGATAACCAACGTTTGTTTTATAAATTCATAAATTCTCATTGAAAGTATTGTTAGAAAACGTAATGAATTAATTCCAAAATTAATTTTGAGAGATTGAAAATTTATAATTTTGATTCCTTTATTTATAAAACAAAAAACATCAATCATATGAGCGGAAAAACCTTTGCAGAAAAGATTTTCGGGGCGGCGGCAGGCAGCATCGTATTTGCCCGGCCCGATATTATTTTATCACACGATAATACAGCCAGCATTTCAAAAACCTTTGAGAAAATGGGCGGTTCCGAAATTGCCGATCCCAACCAGTTGCTGATCGTTCTCGACCACAACGCCCCACCTACCAACGCCAAGCTGGCCAATGATTACAATTATATCCGTAACCTGGCCAGGGAAAAAGGAATTGCCAGATTCCACGATGCCGGCAAAGGCATCTGCCACCAGATCATGGCTGAATATGCCAAACCCAAAATGATCATCGTCGGAAGCGACAGCCACACTTGCACTGCCGGGGCATTCAACGCCTTTGCCGCCGGGATCGACCGCACCGAAACCGCCGGACTCTGGAAACAGGGGGAGACCTGGTTCCGGGTACCTGAAACCATAAAAATAACCCTGCATGGGAAAATGCCAAAAGGAGTCTATGCAAAAGATCTTTCCCTCTGGATCATAGGGATGATAGGTTCGGCAGGCGCCGATTACAAATCCATCGAATACCATGGCGAAGGTGTAAAAACCTTAAACGTAGCCGACCGCATGACCATCGCCAACCTGGCTTCGGAAATGGGCGCTAAAAATGCGGTGTTCCCGGCCGATGAGGTTTTGGATGCCTATTTTGGTGAACACAAGGAAGGTATATGGGCGGATGAGGATGCTATTTACGGCCAGGAGATCGAGATTAACCTGAACGAGTTGTTCCCGGTGGTGGCTGCTCCCCATCACGTGGATAATGTGAAAGCGTTGTCAGAGGTTCAGGGTACGAAGATCCATCAAGCCCTGGTAGGTACCTGTACCAACGGCAGGCTGGAAGACCTTAGGGAAGCAGCAAAGGTGCTGAAAGGGAAAAAGCTGCCCGAAGACATGATCATGCTTATCATTCCGGCATCACGGCAAATATTTATGGATGCCATGAAAGAGGGTCTGATCGAAACGTTTATGGAATCAGGTGCACAGGTACTGGCCTCTTCATGTGGCCCCTGCCTCGGGACGGGTCAGGGCATTCCTGCCGACGGATTCAATGTCATTTCCACTGCCAACCGCAATTTCAAGGGACGGATGGGAAACAAGGAATCCAGCATTTACCTGGCTTCGCCGGCAGCAGTGGCCATGTCGGCCCTGAACGGTGAAATTACCGATCCCAGGGGGATCAAAGCAAACGATAAATTCCCCTATAAAGTGGAAGAGGGCAGTTCAGTAGAGGTGAAAAAAGGGGAGGACCGTTACGTTGAAGGTACCTGGAACTACGCCGATCTTGATAACATGAACACCGATCAGATGTTTGCCGGTAACCTCACTTATACCGTGCTGAGTTCGGAGCCGGATAAGATATTACCTCACCTTTTCAAAGGATTTGATGATTCTTTTGCCGAACGGGTGAAACAGGGTGACGTCATTATGGCCGGGGCCAATTTCGGTTGCGGCAGTTCGCGGGAGCATCCTGCTGTGGGGCTTGCATTTGCAGGCGTAAAGGCGGTGGTTTGCAAATCGGTTAACCGGATATTCTATCGCTCATCTGTAAACCAGGGATTGCCGATCATCATCCTCCCCGAAGCGGTGGATGCTTATCAACAAGGTGATATAGTAGTTGTGGATATGGAAAAAGGGATTGTAAAAATAGGTATCAAGGAATTAGCGTTTGCCCCGTTGCCCGATAAACTGATGAAAATATTCAAATCAAAAGGCCTGGTAAATTATATCAGGGAATTTGCATAAATGTTGAACCCCGCTTCAATCGTGGACGCTTGAAGCAGTTAGGGCAGTTAGGTTAAATTATAATTCCGATCTTTGTTTGAACAATTAAAAACTTCCTCCGTTTTAGCAGGGTGAAAAGATTCTTATACATCGTTGTTTTTGTGGTGGCCGCCTTTGGTCTCTATTTTATCATCGGGCATTACTTCCCCAAGAGTGTAGGAAGGTACCCATTCTTCGTATTGCTTTTCCTGGCAGACCTGTATTTGTATAGTTCCTATCATAAAAAGATATGGTCATGGAAAAAAATAGCAGCCTGGCTGATTTCGACCCTTTATTGGATTCCTGCCATCATGGTTGGGGTCATCCTTGTCGGTTCCGTTATTTACGATTTTAACAGTTGGGACAAGTATTTTAAAAATTACCTCGTTGGGTTTATCCTGATCGGATATGTGGCTAAGTCGGTACCAATATTATTTCTTGCAATGGCGGATGTGATCAGGATTGTGAGGAAAAGATTTCGGTTGTCTGAAAAAAAACAAAAGGATGAAGGCAAAGCAATATCAAGGAGCCTGTTTTTAAAGCGCCTGGGGTTGATTGGTGGAGGATTGATGTTTGCCACCCTCACTATCGGCATGTTCAAATGGGTATTTGATTTTAAATTATGGAGAAAAAGCATTAAAATTCCCGGATTGCCGGATGCCCTTGCAGGATTTAAAATCGTACAGTTTTCTGACATACACCTGGGAAGCTGGCTTTCAAAAAATAATCTGGAGGAGGCGGTGCTTAAAATGAATGGATTGAACCCGGACGTCATCTTATTCACCGGCGACCTGGTGAATTACGAAACCGGCGAAGCATTTGAATTTGAAGAAGCCCTCAAAAAACTCTATGCAAAATACGGCATCTTTTGCATCCTGGGTAACCACGATTATGGTGATTACAAGCGGTGGGAAAGCAAACAAGCTAAACAGGACAACATGAGCCGCCTGTTCGATTTTTACAACCGCCTGGGTTGGAATCTGCTTCGCAATGAAAACTTCATTCTCCAAAGAGGAAATGACAAAATGGCTATCATTGGTGTGGAAAACTGGGGTTCTATGAGCCGGTTCCAGAAATACGGCGACCTGGACGAAGCGATACAGGGAGTCCAATCAATTCCGGTTAAAATTTTACTCTCGCATGACCCTTCCCACTGGGATCTGAAGGTGAGGAATTACCCCGTAAATATCGACATTACCTTATCCGGTCATACACACGGCGCACAGTTTGGCTTTGAGTTTCCCGGTATCCGGTGGAGTCCTTCCCAATATATTTATAAACACTGGGCAGGATTGTATTCCGAAATCAATAAAACCACCGGAAACCTTCAATATCTTTATGTCAACCGGGGGATCGGAACGATTGGTTATCCCGGCAGGGTAGGGATCAATCCTGAGATCACCCTCATTGAACTGCAACCCTCCGACGGGTAAATCCAACTTTTTCAGCCTTTTTTTGTTACTATTAAAAGCGAATTCGTCA
The DNA here is from genome assembly GCA_016933115.1 of Bacteroidales bacterium. Taxonomy (GTDB): domain Bacteria; phylum Bacteroidota; class Bacteroidia; order Bacteroidales; family JAADJA01; genus JAADJA01. Next base: position 28,869 of record JAFGBL010000017.1, read on the forward strand.
TTCATTAAAGATGCCGCCGGTTCTTATTATGTTATATTTTGTTAAATGCAGGAACTGCGGCACACAAGTTGCCAAATGTAAGGAAATGATTTGCTGAACGTCAAACTGATAGAAGTGATATTGAATCGGATTATCACTGTTTAGTAACGGATAAGAAAGGATTAGCTATGTGTACGGTAACTTATATCCCGAAAGGGAACGATGAATTTATTCTGACGCATAACCGCGATGAAAGCGTTAGAAGGGCGATTGCGACACCACCCATCACAAGGGAAATCAACGGTTTATCACATATATTCCCGGTCGATCCGGAGGGAAAAGGAACCTGGATCGGTGTATCGGAAACCAACAGGGTAGCCGGCCTCATGAATGGCGGGCTGAACAAACATAAACATAACCCACCCTACAGGCACAGCCGGGGCCTGGTTATTTTAAGCTATTTTGAATTTGATTCTTTTAATGATTTCTACAATAATTATGATTTTACAGGATTGGAACCTTTTACTTTGCTGGTGCACGAGGCAGGTCGGTTGTACGAACTCATCAATGATGAACAATTTTTGAGGGTAAAGCATTTGGATCCGGCCAAACCGCACATTTATTCGTCGACTCCGCTTTATTCTAAGGAATGCATGATGAAAAGGAGGGAGCGGTTTTTCGGTTGGTACAACAAGGTTTCAGTGATCAAACAACCGGAAATCATCGATTTGCACAGATCCTTTATTTTCGAGAAGGAAGATAATAGGCTGCCTTTGAATGTTATCATCAGGACCGTGAGCATTACCTCCATCAATAAAATGGCTACGAAAGCCGAAGTAGATTACAACGACCTGATCAATGATGTGCATCTGAGAAAGGCAATAAAATTCAGAAAAACCGCACCTGTTCAGAAGGAAGAGAACCAGGTGCTTAAGCATTAAAAATCAACGGGTGAACCATTGCCAATCAGGATTGTTAGTTACTTTAAAGGACCTTAATAATCCGAAAATGTAATAAAATATTCAATCCCAATTTCATGACAGGTTAATGGTAAACCTTCAATTTAATGTTATGATAAAAATTATTCTTTTCAGCCTGCTGGGCAATAAGTGGAAAAACGAGAGCACTTTATTCAATATTGTCAAATCATACATGATCCTTTACATGCTCATTTTGCCGGGTGGAAAAATGATCGGCCAGACTTTTGAGTGGATAAAGCCCTTTCCGCTTGATTACAGTTACAATTACGAAATGCTCGATTACGGCGTATCTGTTGATCAATATGGAAATCCCGTTTGGGGAGGTATTTTTATGTTCCATGAGTTTTATGGAATCAATACATACGGTGATTTGAATTTTGTTAAAATGGACCAGGAAGGAAATACGGTTTCGGCTTTCCATTGTTATGGTGACGGCAGAATAATTTCCCTAAAGCATGATAATGACAATAATCTGCTCGCCCTGATTGGTGTTCGCAGTGACCTTCTGCTGGATTCTTCGGATACCCTCTACCTGGCCGGCCAATATGAAACCTATTATCTGATCAAATTGAGTGACGATTTTGATCTGTTATGGTCGAAACAAATGGCAGGCGGGATGGATTACAACGGGGCCGGTTGCTTTCAAATTGATTCAAATAACACAATTTATTTAGGTACTGATAATTTCAACAATTCGGAGTTACATATTATTGATCCTGATGGGAATGAAATTGGTCAGATCCTGCAGGAAAACGTTAATCTTATCAGTTCCATTGCCATTGATAATGAAGGGAATATTTACACTGCAGGTTCATGCCCCCAAAGCGGAGCAACCTATGGAGGTGTGGTGTACGAACCGCCTTTTATTTACAATCTTTACATAGCCAAATATAATAACCAACTGCAGGTGCAATGGGTGAATTATGCCGAGGACATCACCTGTACATTTCCTCAGGTAGAAGCAAATGACCCTGATTATGTTTATTTCAGCGGCCATTTGTTTGATGAAACACATTTTGGATCGATCACCGTAAATGGCCCCGATTGGGTTTATGATTTTTTTGTGACCCGGTTGAATTCTCAGGGAGAGTTTGTCTGGGCAAAGGAAGTTCCGAATATGACCACACTGTCAGGGGATGCATCCATCGGTAAATTTGATTACAGTGCGGTTGACCAGGAGCAGAATATCTACCTTACGGGATTTATCCGTGGCGATATCAATTGGGGAAATGGGATAAATTCGATGAGCACGAATATTGGGCCGGATGTCCTTTTGCTGAAATATAATTCTGACGGAGAGTTGACAATAGCTAAAACAGGCGGAGGTGAAAGCTACGATAAAGGAATATCCATGAGCCTGGGAAATAATGGCGATGTTTATATGGCATGTATCGGATTTGATGATGTACAATTCGATTCTGTTTCAGCCAGTCTCGGTGGATTATCTCCTTATCTGGTAAAACTGAATAATGTTGAATTTACTTCTGTTTCCGGATTAATTATTAAAACGTCCACCCTGAATATTTATCCAAATCCCGCTGCAGATATTTTGAATATCAGCTTTAATGGTTCAGTAACAGAAATTATTCAAATTCAAATACATGATATTACCGGCTCTTTGGTCAGAATTATGGACGTTTATGCAAACCGACATGTACAATTGAATATTGCAAATTTAAAAGGCGGAGTTTATTTTCTGAGTACTTATGAATGTGGAACATTGAAGGCGAATCAAAAGATCATTAAGTTATAGCGTTTTGAGTACAGTTGCGGAACCGGTTGTTTTAGGTTTGTAAAATCAGTGGTTAATTTAATGCACAAATGTCTGGTATTTCTTTAAGAATTCATCTACCCGTTGGGATTCCACAAAATTAATCGCCTTTCCGTCTTTTTTAAAAGTACTGCCTGCGATCATCCCGTCCGACATTCTTAAATGATTTTCGAGGTTGTGAATGTTTACACCACTTCCGATAAGAACAGGCAGGCTTGTATTTTCCTTTACTTTAGCAATTTTGTGAGGATCGGCTTCCGACCCGGTCATATCACCCGAAACGACGATGGCATCGGCAAGGCCCCGCTCGGTAAGGTCCCTGGTTTCGAGTTCAATGCTGCGATTTCCCAATGGTGTTGCATGTTTTACAGCCACATCGGCAAAAATCAAAACATTTGATTTTAAAGAAGCTCTTAACCGCAGTGTTTCATGGGCTTTTCCCTGTATGATCCCCTGGTCGGTTACGGAAGCCCCGGTATGCACATTCACCCGAATAAAAGCTGCACCGGTAGTTGTTGCAATAGCCATGGCCGCCGAAGCATCATTGCGCAGGGCATTAACACCGACGGGACCATGAAAGGATTTTACAATCTCACGGGTAACGACTGCTAAAGACGCAATTGTCTCTGCCGGAAGCAGGTCAGGATAAAATGGCATGTCCCGGAAATTTTCAATAATCAGCCCGGCCAATTTATATTTATTGAATATTTGGGTCTCTTCAAGGGCAGTTTCAATTACATCTTCCATATTGCCCTCGTATCCCGGTGAACCCGGCAATGCCCTCAAGTGTATGCAGGCTATGATCGGTTTGGGATCAGGAAAAATATCTTTAAATTTCATCGGAGTTCACTTTTAATTTGGTCAGGAATTGGTAAATAGCAGTGAAATCCAGTTCACCCAGTCCGGCCTGTTTGGCCAGGGCAAAAATTTCCTTGACAGTATTGGCCCCCGGAAGCGGGATTCCTTGTTCGTAAGCTGTTTGCGCTGCCAATTGCAAGTCCTTGTGCAGCCATTGAAGAGGGAATTCGGGCGAGTAATTTTTTTGCTGGATTTTTTGCCTTTTCATGCTGACCATTTGTGCTGCAACGGGTGAACCGTCGAACAGATCAAAAATTACATCCTGGTTCAAACCCAGAGACTCACCCAGCTTCAACCCTTCGATAAATCCATACATCGATAAGCCCATTACCAGGTTGTTTACCAGCTTAAGGGCACTGCCCATGCCGTTTTTCCCAACATGGATGGTTTTACGGCCCATCACGTCAAACAGGGGTTCGCAATACTTCACAACTCCTTTTTTACCGCCAACCATGAAGACAAGATCGCCGGTTTCAGCAGGTTTCAGCGAACCTCCGACAGGGGAATCGAGAAAATTAAAACCAAGGCTGTTGCACAATTCGGCCATCTGGATAGAAAAGGAAGGGTTGACCGTAGAACAATCCATCCAGATTTTGCCTTTTTCCATGGATTGCAGGAATCCGTTCTCGCCCATGGCTACTTCCTGCACTGCTTCCGGAGTAGAGAGCATGGTTATGACCACGTCTGATCCGGAAGCCACAGCAGCGGGGGAGGGTTTGAATACGACCCGGTCCGACAACAATGCTTTTGCTTTTTCTTCTGTTTGGTTGTAAAGGAATATTCTATAATTGGCTTTTGCGAGGTTGGCTGCCATGCGGCTTCCCATAATCCCGAGCCCGATAAACCCGATTTTCATAGTTATTGCAATTGCTTTCTATATTTTCTGATCCAAAGGTATATAATTTAACCCGAATTAATCAATAGGAAGCCCACCTGGCTGAACTATTGATTCCATGAGGGTAACCCCGATTTAGTGTTTGTTCAGCGCAATTCTTATTGTGCTGATTACAAACACTTAAT
>JAFGBL010000018.1 GCA_016933115.1 Bacteroidales bacterium
AAAGTTGAAACTAATGAGAATATGCCTGATTGTTTGGTAGTTACAAAGGAAAACGAAACGAATCAGGTTTTAGTCGGACAATAGTGAAAATGAAATAAAATCCATGAAGAAATTCAAATTCACCATACGGGGAAACAATTATGATGTTGAGGTTCATAAATTTGAAGATAATATTGCAAAGGTAGAAGTGAATGGAACTTATTATGAAGTTGAAATTCATCAACAGGTACTGCAGCCTAAAACACCGGTGCTCGTTCGCCAGGAAGTGCCGGCACCCCGGAGGAGCGAGACAAAAATTAAAAAAAACATCGGAGCTTTTCAAATCAAGGCTCCTTTACCGGGAAATATTATGCAAATCTTCGTCAGCACCGGTGCGGAGGTGAAAAAAGGTGACAAACTCCTGATTTACGAAGCTATGAAAATGGAGAACAGCATTCTGGCGGAAAAAGATGGAACTGTTTCAGCCATCAAGGTTCAGCCCGGTGACAGTGTTCTGGAAGGTGATGTTTTAATCGAATTATCATGAAATTTTCCATTAAAAAAGCCCTGACGGTTTTTGGAATTATCGCTGTTTTGACCATTTTATCGGGATGGATACATGCTGATGAAACAATTGTAAGAAATGATCAGCAACAAACTGAACAAACGCACTTACAGCAGCAAGTTCCTTCAGCAGATCACCACTCCGATCCAATGAAGGGAATCAATCGTTTTTTCAGCTATACAGGATTTGCCAATGCTACCTGGGGTCATATCATCATGATCGTGGTAGGACTGTTTTTTATTTTCCTGGCCATCCGGTATGATTATGAACCGCTTTTATTAATACCTATTGGAGTTGGTATTCTCATCGGCAATATTCCTTTCATGTTAAATGCAGGATTGAAAATAGGCATTTATGAAGATGGCAGTGTACTGAATTATCTTTATTATGGTGTTAAAACGGGGATATACCCCCCTTTGATATTTCTTGGAATTGGAGCTATGACAGACTTTTCTTCACTGATATCCAATCCGCGGTTGATGCTTTTAGGGGCAGCAGCACAATTGGGAATTTTTGCAACATTTTTGGGTGCACTTACGCTAGGCTTTCACCCCGCTGAAGCGGGAGCTATTGGTATTATTGGTGGTGCCGATGGTCCCACTGCTATTTTCCTGTCTTCCAAACTTGCCAACGGGTTGAATATTATCGGTCAGACAGCAGCAGGTAATCCTATTTATGTTAAAAATCTTATTGGACCGATCGCCATTGCTGCATATTCCTATATGGCACTGGTACCTGTGATCCAACCGCCCATTATGCGATTGCTTACATCCAAAAAGGAACGGGTGATCAAAATGAAGCCCCCCAGGTCAGTAACTAAACTTGAAAAAATCCTCTTCCCAATCATCGGACTTTTGCTTACTACATTTATTTCGCCGAGTGCATTGCCTTTGCTGGGAATGCTGTTTTTTGGGAATATTTTGAAGGAGAGCGGTGTTACACGACGACTGGCCGAAACCTCACGGAACGCCTTGATTGATATTGTTACTATCATTTTGGGATTAACGGTAGGTGCCTCTACTCAGGCCGATGTTTTCCTGACAGGTGAATCAATCATGATTTTTGTCCTCGGAGCGTTGTCGTTTATGGTAGCAACAGCCGGAGGAATTTTATTTGCAAAAGTAATGAACCTGTTTTTGCAAAAAGAAAACCGGATCAATCCGTTGGTAGGTGCTTCCGGAGTATCCGCCGTTCCTGACAGTGCAAGGGTGGTTCAGAATGAAGGACTGAAATACGACCCTTCGAATCACTTGCTGATGCATGCCATGGCTCCGAATGTTGCGGGCGTTATTGGATCGGCAGTGGCTGCAGGGATTTTGCTTAGCTTTTTACTTTAATCGAGGAAATTCTTATTCATTTTAAGTGTAGAATTATTCTCAAAGCTTTATTTTTGTTTTGAAAAATTAAACTTTCCAGCTATGAGTTATTCGTATGATCGGCGAAATTTCCTCAAGAAAACGACAAAGGCAGGTTTAGGAATTGCTTTGGGGAGTGCTGCCTTCAATGTTTCCGCTGACCAGCTTTTACCTGCATTAAATGCTTATCCGTTTCATGCACCAAAACTTGATAAAGTCCGAATCGGAATGGTTGGTGTGGGAGGTATGGGAACTTCACACGTATATAATTTTCTGAAAATTAAGGGCAGTGAGATCGTTGCAGTTTGTGATATTGTTGAGAGCAGGGTTGAAAGGGCTCAGAACATGGCCGTAGAAGCCGGATTTCCTAAACCTGAAGGTTTTTCCAAAGGTGAATTTGGTTTTAAGCGTATGTGCGAACGGGATGATATCGACCTTGTGTTTACTGCAACACCCTGGGAATGGCATGTACCGGTGTGTTTGGAAGCAATGAATACGGGTAAGCACATTGCTACTGAAGTTCCGGCTGCCTTAACCATTGCCGATGCCTGGAAACTGGTTGAAACTTCCGAATCAACCGGAAAACATTGCATTATGATGGAGAATTGCAATTATGACCGTGAAGAGATGATGATTTTGAACATGGTAAAAAAGGGATTGTTGGGTGAATTGCTCCATGCCCGTTGCGGTTATTTACACGATCTCCGCGCTGTGAAGCACGATATGAACGGTGAAGGTGTCTGGCGCAGGGCCCATTCGATGACAACCAACGGTGACCTTTATCCAACGCATGGTCTTGGACCGGTGGCGCAGTGCATGGATATCAACCGGGGCAATTACTTTGACTTTCTTGTTTCTTTTGGAAGTAAAACAAGAGGTTTACATAAGTATGCCTTGAAAGAGTTCGGTATCGATAGCCCCCAGACAGGGGAAGCGTTTGTCCTGAGTGATGTGGTGTCGACGCTGATCAGAACAATGAAAGGGGAGACGATCCTGGTGACGCATGATACAAGTAGCCCAAGGCCATACAGCCGGGATATCCTTGTGCAGGGTACTGATGGGATTGTCAGAAAATATCCGACACCTTTGATCCATATTCAGGGAAGGACCAACGGGCATAGTTGGGAAGATCTGAATAATTATAAAGAAGAATTTTATCATCCTCTTTGGACTCAAATGGAAGCCGATGCACAAGGCGCCGGCCATGGTGGGATGGATTATTTGGAAGATTACAGGTTGATCAATTCGTTGAAAAATGGACTTGAACCGGACATGGATGTTTATGATGCAGCGGTTTTAAGTGCGGTTACAGAACTTAGTTCCAAATCGATAGCCAATGGTAGCATTCCCTTCCAGTTCCCTGATTTTACAAGGGGTATGTGGAAGCAGGAAAGGGAGTTGCAGGTGATGAAGATTTAAAATAGTTGAATTGTTAAATTGTTAAACTGGTTAAATCGGTAATTGGAAATTGTATTTAGATTGGGTTGTAGTGCATAGTGTTTTTACATCATTCCAGTCATTATAGTCAACAAAATTTTAGTCATTTATAATGCTAATCATAGGTATTGCCGGAGGATCCGGTTCGGGTAAAACAACAGTTGTTAAAAAAATCATCAAGAGCCTCCCAACAGGGTCGGTTTCGGTTATTTCGCAGGATGCTTATTACAAGGACAATGGGCATCTTTCGCAGGAAGAAAAAAGAAGGATCAATTTTGACCATCCGTCTTCCATTGAGTTTAACCTGTTGATTGATCACCTGGATGAACTAAAACTGGGTAAAACCATCGGCATGCCAATCTATTCCTATGTTACCTGTGCAAGAGCCAAGGAGACCATCCCAATTGAACCCAAAAAAGTGATTATTGTTGATGGAATCCTAATCCTGACCAATGCCCGGTTGAGGAAAAAACTCGATATCAAGGTTTTTGTAGATGCAGATCCTGATGATCGTCTTATGCGGATCATTTGGCGGGATATTGAAGAGCGGGGAAGGAATTTCAAACAGGTACTTGATCATTATGAAACATTCGTCAAACCCATGCACCTTTTATTTATTGAACCCAATAAGCGATACGCCGATATCATTATCCCGCAAGGGGGTAAAAACCAGATCGCCATTGATATCCTCAAATCCAGGATAAAGGAAAAACTCCACGAAGAGGAATAAAAAACGGCCTCCATTTGGAAGCCGTGAGATTATATGGGGTCGTTAAAAATTTACTTTTCGTCTTTTACTTCCTCGAAATCAACATCGGTTACCTCGTCATTTTTAGCGCCTTGATTGCCTCCGTTACCTCCAGGCTGACCCTGCTGACCGGATTGTTGCCCACCACCAGCTTGTTGTGAAGCAGCATACATTTCCTGGCTGGCCGCCTGCCATGCTGTATTGAGTTCGTTCATGGCTGCATCAATTTCGGCAATATTCCTGTTTTTATGCGCTTCTTTCAGTTTACCGAGTGCTGATTCAATCGGGCCTTTTTTATCAGCCGGAATTTTGTCGCCGTATTCTTTCAATTGTTTTTCAGTCTGGAATACAAGTGCATCAGCGTTGTTCAGCTTATCGATTTCCTCTTTTGCTTTCCTGTCGGTTTCTGCATTAGCAGCCGCTTCATCCTTCATCTTTTTGATCTCACTGTCCGATAAGCCCGAAGAAGCTTCAATACGGATATTCTGAGATTTACCAGTGGCTTTATCCTTAGCAGTCACATGCAATATTCCGTTCGCATCAATATCAAAGGTAACTTCGATTTGAGGTACTCCGCGCGGGGCAGGTGGGATTCCATCGAGGTGGAACCTTCCTATACTCTTATTCTGGTTGGCCATTGGCCTTTCTCCTTGCAGGATATGAATTTCAACCGAAGTCTGGCTATCAGCCGCTGTTGAGAATGTTTCTGATTTTTTTGTTGGAATGGTTGTGTTGGCTTCAATCAGTTTTGTCATCACTCCACCCAGGGTTTCGATACCCAATGAAAGCGGCGTTACATCAAGCAACAACACATCTTTAACTTCACCTGTTAAAACACCGCCCTGAATAGCTGCACCAACTGCAACAACTTCGTCAGGGTTAACACCTTTCGACGGAGTTTTACCGAAGAAATCCTGAACCGTTTTCTGAATTGAAGGCATACGTGTGGAACCACCAACAAGGATTACCTCATCAACATCAGATGGGCCCATTCCGGCATCTTTCAGGGCAAGTTTGCAAGGTTCAATCGTTGCAGCCACCAAATCTTCAGTCAACTGGTCAAATTTAGCCCTTGAAATTTTACGCACCAGGTGTTTGGGAATTCCATTCACTGGCATAATGTAAGGCAGATTGATCTCTGTTTCTGAAGAGCTTGAAAGCTCGATTTTAGCTTTTTCAGCTGCTTCTTTCAAACGTTGCAATGCCATCGGATCTTTCCGAAGATCAATATTTTCATCCTTTTTAAATTCTTCTGCCAACCAATCGATGATTTTCTGGTCAAAATCGTCACCACCCAGGTGGGTATTACCGTTGGTTGATTTTACCTCAAAAACACCGTCGCCCAGTTCGAGGATTGAAATATCGAAAGTTCCACCTCCCAAATCGAAAACGGCAACTTTAATGTCTCTATTTTTCTTATCAAGGCCGTATGCCAGAGATGCTGCAGTCGGCTCATTGATGATCCTTTTTACCGTAAGGCCTGCAATTTCGCCGGCTTCTTTGGTTGCCTGCCGCTGTGAATCGCTGAAGTAAGCCGGAACCGTAATAACAGCCTCCGTAACTTCCTGCCCGAGGTAATCTTCAGCTGTTTTTTTCATTTTCTGAAGTACCATGGCTGAAATTTCCTGGGGCGTATATTTCCTGTCATCCACGGCTACTCTGGGAGTATTGTTGTCACCTTTCACTACTTTATAGGGAACCCTTTCTCTTTCTTTGGTCACCCTGTCATAGGTTTCTCCCATGAATCTTTTAATGGAAAATATGGTTTTTTCGGGATTTGTAATGGCTTGCCTTTTGGCCGGATCGCCCACTTTCCGTTCACCATTTTCAGTAAAAGCCACAATCGAAGGTGTAGTTCTTCGTCCTTCACTGTTTGGTATAACAACGGGTTCATTCCCCTCCATTACGGCTACGCAAGAGTTTGTTGTTCCAAGATCGATTCCTATTATTTTACCCATTTTAATATATGTTTTATAAATTCGACTTCAAATAATTTTAATTTAAACATACTGCAATTCTCAATCATTATGCCAAATAGGGATATCCAATTATTAAGCTATCTTGAATATTCAATTACTCCTGATCATTTACCCTAAAATACTGATTTTAAAAGACTATCGCTGAAAAATATAAAAATTTTCAATGATGACAAAAAGTCATAAAAACAAAACTTGAAAAGCTTCAGGCAAAAAGGAGGTTGGAATTAATAAACAAATTTTAATCCCAGATTTCTTAGTTCGGTAACGGTTTCGGTATGAATTCGCTTGCTTTTGACTTTATTATACCGGCTGGCAAAAATTCCCGTTCCGTTTTCGATATTGGTAAATTGGGGTTTTTCCTGAACAATGCTGGTCGATGGTTCATAAACCTGTAAATAGAGGGTAAATGTTTCATTTGCTACAGCAACATAAATTTCAACCGTACCCGAATACCGCTCTTTAATATCTGATTCCGCTCCATTGGAAAGCGGGATTCTGTCGAGACAGATATTAAAAAATTCCTGATCCTTCAAATAGAAATACATTTCATAATCACTCGGCTTGGGGTATGATGTTCCCGAGGCAATGACAATTTGTTTTCGTATAGTATCCTGCTGATTATTGATATTCAATTCTGCATAATTAAATACTATTTTAATTTCATACTTGCCTCCATTTTCGGCTTTGTCCCATCTGAATTCGGTTTGGGCGTCCGGTGAATTTGTAAATTTGATAAACTGGTTTAAGCCGGGCCTGGTTATATCAAAATCGTGTACCATGCCTGTTTCTGCTGTAACCTGGTTTCCGGAAAGGGGATTGGTAACAAACAGTCGATAGGTACTTTCGTCATTCAACCAGAATTTTTCAAATGATAAAGTATCGCCGAAAATATTGAATGAGTATACAATTTTGTAATAATTGAAAGGTTTTGATTTGTATATCACTTGTTCTGGATAATAAAAAGTTCCGGGCTCCTTTTCATAAATCATTGTGGTATCGAAATCGAAAGTTCTCACCAACTGGCCGCTATTCCATTCTTCAATTTTTACATCAAGCTGATTGGGATAATTGCTCGAATCTGCTTCCTGGGCGTAAATTAGCGAATTGCCCTCACCCAGAAAGGCTTTGTTGATTTTCAGATAGATCACTGAATCCTTTTGGTCGAGCATGCCATAAACCACGGTAATGTCCTTATAACCGGCAATGGTATCAAAATCTGTTTCGCAGGAGGTGAGAACGACAAGGGATAAAATAAATAAGCCAGAAACGAAGATGTATTTTTTTATCATAAAAGTAAATTGAAGCAAATGTAAAAATTAATCTTTTTGAAAACTTTTTCTTTTTGCAATTATTGTGTTTGGATCAACGAATGGTGCTCTTCCGCAATTAATCGCAGTAGGTTTTCATCATTTGGGAGGCGCCTTTGTGTCCCAATTCTTTCGCCCTGTTCCAATCAAAACAAGCTTTGTCCAATTGGTTCAGGCTCGACCAGCACATACCCCGGTTAAACCAGGCCATGGCAAAGTCGGGTTTGATTTCGATAGCCTTGTTATAATCCTCAATTGCCGCAGCAGGCATTTTCATTTCGACTTCTTTAATCAGCCCTCTATTGATAAATGCTTTATAATACCCTGGATCAATCTCGATTACACGGTCAAAGTATTGTATTGCCAGTTCAAAGTCTTTCAGCTTTTCATAATAAATGACACCCAGGTTATACCAGGCATCGGAAAATTCAGGATTGATCTCGATCGCTAAACGATAATCGGATATCGCACCGTCTGCGTCATTCAGCATCTGTTTGATAATTGCCAGATTGTTGATAACATCCAAATAAGGGGTCAGCTTTTCGGGATTATCACCCTCCTTTTCCTCTACCAGATTTAGTGCCTTTTCCAGGTCGGATTCACCACCCTTCAGGTTGTTGAGTTTTTGTGCTTTCAGGTTTCCGCGGTTGATCCAGGCATCGATGTAGCCCGAATCCAGCTTGATGGCTTCATTATAATCGGCTAAGGCTCCTTTAAAATTTTGGGAATTATCTTTGTAAAATCCTCTATTCATATATGCCATGGCAACATTTTTCTGGTTGCCGATAACATGGTCGTAAAAAGAAATGGGATTTTGAAAATATTTGTTGCCCGAAAAAGTGACTATCAAAAAAATAAAAATCAGCCCCACATAAACCAGGTTCTCGTATTTATAGATTTTAACGGAAGAAAGCAAAATTAACATTCCTACTATGGGAAGATATGCACGGTGTTCGAGGTAATCATAGTGTTCTGTGGAAAATATCAGGGTCGGGCCCAGGAATATCATAAACCAGATCAATCCCATACTCCCGTTTCTGATTTCCTTTTTCTTTATAAGAAAGAAAATGATAAGTAAAGTCAAAACTATACCAACCACAAACCGGAGAATTGAATACAGGGAAATCAAGGATAGTTTTATGGGGAAGACGAATTTTGTAATCAATTCAAAAAAAACCGGAATATTATGAAAAAGGGCTGAAAAGTCAATTAAGGGCAGCGTTTCAATGTTATTGGAATGGATGAACCGGTTTCGCATGATCAGGTAAACAGCCGGTATTATAATCCAGAAAAGAACCGGAATGATCAAGCGTTTGGGTTCCTTTATTAAATCTTTGTAAGAGCTATTAATAAAAATGATAATTGCTAAAACAAGCGGAAAAACTATCGCAGTTTCCTTCGAAAAAACAGCCAAAAAGAATGAAACAATATGGATAGCCAGATAGCTGAAATGTTTAGTGGAATGATATTTAATGAATCCCCAAAATGATAGCAAGACAAAAAATGTCATCAATGAATCTCCAAGCGCTGGAATCCAGTTAACCATGTAAGTGAACAGCGGATGAACACCAAAAATTAATGCGAGTAAAAGGTTTTTTACCTGGTTCTTTTTTTCGTTAAAGAAACACTCCAGGATAAAATATAATAATATGGTATTGAGGATATGAACAAATAACAACAGGAAATTATAGGAATCCATTTTGGCCGGTAATATCAGAAAGATGAGCGTTTGAACCGGCCGGTAAAATAATTTATCATTTGATCCCCAGGCATCCCTTGAAAAAGCTTCCTTTAATATATGTGAATTTTCAAATGATACGGATTTCATATTCATGAAGATCATCTCATCGTCGAAGTGAACCAAACCTTTATCAAAGCTATTGGAATAGGTAATTGATAACAGGACAAATATGATCAGGACAGCATAGACAGGCTGAATAACCATTTTAGACAGCCCTGTCTTATTTTTATATTTAATTTTGTTGTTTTTATCAGATTTGTTTGGTTTCATTCAAGCTGTTTATTTATTACTTTGATAGCAAATAAAACGTTCAAAAATAATTAAATTCCGATATTTGATGATTCTTTTCCGAAAGATGAGCAAAATAACTTCAAGTTACAATTAATATGGAATCACAAAAAAAATCCGACTCCCGCCAGTATTATACAAAAATCACTACCCATGTTCTCCAGGAGATGAAATTGCGGGGTGAAAAAATAGCCATGCTAACGGCTTATGACTATTCAATGGCTAAAATCCTGGATGAAACCGGGATCGATGTCATCCTCGTTGGAGATTCAGCATCCAATGTAATGGCCGGCCATAAAACCACCCTGCCCATTACTTTGAATGAAATGATCTATCATGCCTCATCAGTGATGCGTGCTGTTACAAGGGCTTTGGTTGCTGTAGATCTTCCATTTGGCACTTACCAGGGAAATTCCATTGAAGCCCTGCACTCGGCCATACGGATCATGAAGGAATCGGGTGCCAATGCGATAAAAATTGAGGGTGGGGAAGAGGTGATCGGATCGGTGAAAAGAATTTTATCTGCCGGCATCCCTGTTATGGGCCATTTGGGATTGACGCCGCAATCCATCCATAAATTCGGAACCTATATCGTTAGGGCAACCGAAGAGGACGAAGCCAATAAATTGATTAAAGATGCCCATTTGCTGGAAGAAGCCGGTTGCTTTGCCATTGTTTTGGAAAAAATTCCTGCCAATTTGGCTACCGAAGTCACCCGTCAGCTTAAAATTCCTTGTATTGGAATCGGCGCTGGCAGCGGAGTCGACGGACAGGTCCTGGTATTGCATGATATGCTTGGGATCACCACCAAGTTTTCTCCCCGTTTTTTGAGAAGATATCACAACCTCAGTGAAGAGATCAAGGGCTCGGTAAATGCTTATATTGATGATGTGAAATCGGTTTCGTTCCCGAATGAGCGTGAACAATACTAATTTAAATGATTTGATTTTAATTACTCAATATCCATTTGATTACGTCATTGCGAGGGCAGAGCCCGAAGCAATATTTTTCATTCTTCCTAATATGAGATTGCTTCGCTACGCTCGCAATGACGGTTTAGCAATTAGTGGTACTCCTTAACATAATTAGGCAGGTATGAATACCATTGCAAATCAAATCCTCTTCGAAGACAATCATCTCATCATCATCAATAAGCTTCCTTCTCAGATTGTGCAGGGTGATAAAACGGGTGATGAACCTTTGAGTGAATTGATTAAAAAGTACATCAAAGAAAAATACAACAAGCCCGGAAATGTATTTCTGGGTGTTGTTCATCGTCTTGACCGTCCGGTTGGCGGAATTGTAATTTTTGCACGGACTTCCAAGGCTCTGTCGAGGCTGAACCAGCAATTGAAAAACCGGCAGATAAAGAAAATCTATTGGGCCGTGGTAAAGAATCCGCCACCTGAAAAATCCGGTCAATTGATACATTGTATATATAGGAACGAAAAAAAGAACAAGTCATTTATTACAAATGATAGGAAATCCGGTTCAAAGGAAGCTATTTTGAATTATCAATTGGTTGGCAAAAGCGAGAGATACTTTTTACTAGAAGTTGAGCTCCTCACCGGGCGGCATCACCAGATCAGGGCGCAGCTGGCACATATCGGATGTCCAATAAAAGGGGATATGAAGTATGGCTACGACCGCACTAATCCGGATGGATCAATACATTTGTTTGCCCGATCGGTGGAATTAGCTCATCCGGTAAGTAAAGAAGCTATTAAAATTATCGCGCAGCCACCGAAGGACCAGTTGTGGGATTATTTTGTTGGTTTTGTGGCTGAAAAATAAATTTGAAAGAGCAACAATCAAATAATTTCGCAAATCACGATTCGTTAATTTTCAATCACTAATCAGCTGCTCTTTCGGATTTCAGGGATGGCAAAAGGGCCAGCTAATCCGAAAGCAGATAATGGGGGATTTCAAATCCCCGGCTATTAACGTCCGGATTATCCCTCGCTTTGGCCTGAGTATAAATCCGGACAAGCAAGGGGGGAAAGATTCTTCACTGCCGCCCATCGCTAAATCTCCTACAGGCGGCGTTCAGAATGACAATAGTGTCTTTTTATTTTCAAATAAACTTTAAACTCTTAAAGATTTTCCTTCACAAATCACTATTCGTTAATCACCAATCACTAATTCTTTTCCAATGGGATTTGAAATCCCTGATCATAAGCGCCCGGATTATCCCTTGCTTTGGCCAGCGCATAAATCCGGACGAGCAAGATCGAACATGCAGAATTAATGAATTCTAATAACAATCTACCTGAAAAGCAATCATGTAGATTATTATTCGGGTTATTAACAAAAAAATTAACAATTTTTTTTAAAAAAACTTGCATGTTTTATTTTTTTACTATATTTGTATCGCATTAAAAAAAGACCAAATTCGAATATCAGGTTGTTTGATCAAATTACCAACATGAGAAACAGTTACTTAAAAAACGCTTGTCGTTTTCATCGCGTTGAAATTATTACCCTTTTTTGCGATTTCAAATTTCCTATATAAACAAAAACTT
>JAFGBL010000109.1 GCA_016933115.1 Bacteroidales bacterium
CGGTAGAACCTCCGATCCAGATGGCCGGCTTACGTTTCACACCTGCCCACCGGTAAAATTCATACCCGAATTTCCCGAAATAATAGGAAGTTGTTGCATGCCCGATCTTATCCACTTGCATCCATTCACCGTTATCGTTGATCCAATGAAAACTCGATTGGGGATAATCTTTATACCAGGCCTGGTAAAGCAAAGCCAGTGAGGTTCCGTAAATAAATGCCTGTCCGCCGATCACGGCCGTTAACCTTTTTTTGTGAAGGGTGTCGGGGTATGATTTAACGAAATAGGGGTTGGATTGTGAAATCGCCCTGTCCGGCAAAATCATCAACAAAAACAGAAAAAACGATATGAAGAAAACGACCTTTTTCAAATTCTTTCGACAAGCCCGGTAAAAATAAAATAAATAATCAAACGCTTTTGGGCAAAAGCCATGATATTACCAACCATTAGTTTCTGATCTCACGCTCGTCGAGTGCCTGTCTGTATTTATTTGCATTGATTGAATGCTGGGCATGAGTGGATGCAAACACATGATACCCCGAAAAATCGTCCTTTGCACAGAAAAACATATAATTATGATCTTCACGGTTCAATACGGCATCAATGGACGAGATGGAGGGAATACAGATGGGCCCGGGCGGTAAGCCAGAATATAAATAAGTATTGTATGGCGAATCGATCTGTTTATGAATATTGAGCACCCTTTTGATGCTGAAATCGCCCCAGGCAAACACCACTGTCGGATCGGCCTGCATCCGCCAGCCGTATTTCAGCCGGTTGAGGTAAACACCTGCAATGGTTGCTTTTTCATCGTTTTTATTGGTTTCTTTTTCCACAATCGAGGCCAGGACGCTTACTTCTTCCGGGTCCAGACCGATCTCTTCTGCTTTTTCAATGCGGATTTTGGTCCAGAATTTATTGTACTCCGTATACATCCTTTCCATAAAATTACGTGAAGAAGTGTTCCAGTACATTTCATAGGTATTGGGGATGAACATACTCAATATGGTTTCGGGATTGAACCCGAATATCCTGATGTAGGCTGTATCTTTTAGCAGGCTGAGAATCTCCAGGGAGTCGGGTTCGATTTGTTGAGCTATTACATTTGCCAGTTGGTCCTTTGTCCGGATATTATTGAAAATGACCTTTACCGGTGTTTGTTCGCCTGAGCGCAACAGGTTGATGAGCTGGTCGTTGCTCATGCCGTCTTTTACCAGGTAACGGCCCGGGTGCACATTGTTGGGCAGGTTTTTCTTTTTGGCGAGCCATTCAAAACTGATCCGGTTAATGACAATGCCGTGTTCGTAAAGGATGGTTTTCATGTCGTCATAACTGGACCCGGTTGGGATGTAGATAGACGTTTCCGTATTATCTGCAACCCATGTATTCGGTTTCAGGATGGTTTTATATAGCTGGTACCCGACAACCAAAGCAGCTACAATCAGGATCATTAAAAAATAGATGATGAACCGTGAAAACCGCGACCTGCGTTTAATTTGACCTCTACTGTATTTTGAATGGTAGTACTCCATCCGGTTTTTTATTTTTAATGCTTATTTTTTAGTACGTGAAAATTGCATAATTGTTTAAATAGTTAACTAATTAATCGTTAATTAATTGTAAAATATATTCATCCATCCACCTGTTTTTTAGCAGAAGCCAATCCTTTTTTTTGCCGATGATCTTAAAACGTTGTTTTTGAAACAGTTTCAGGCTTATTTCATTATCTTCAGAAATATTACAATACACCTGGTGCAGTTGAAGGGTCTGAAAACAATAGTCGATTACCAATTGAAGTGCTTCAGAGGCAAATCCATGTTCACGGTGGTTCCTTACAATAAAGATACCGATACCTGCTCTCCTGTTATGCGGATCAAATTCAAACAGGTCGATGGTGCCGATGGGTGTGCTTTTTTGATCCGATATTTTATCGATCATCAGGCGCAACTGTTTGGCAGTAAAAATATCCTGCTCGCTGTTCAATACATATTGCTCAAGTATGAACCGTGAAAACGGTGCCAGTGTATTGCTCAGATGCCATAATTTTTGGTCGTTTTCCCATTGATAAAGCAGGTCCACATCAGTGGGTTCCAATGCACGAAGTACCACATTTTTTCCTTTGATCATTTAGTCGTATTGTTTAATAATTGCTTCAATTTGTTTGATTTTTTCCTTTAACAGGTTTTCCGAACCTGCTTCAGCTATAAGCCTTAAATAAGGTTCGGTGTTTGAAAGGCGGATATTGAACCACCAATCCCTGAACTCAACCCGGTAACCGTCAAAATCATAAATTTTAACAGGATTTTCCAAAGAAATAAAATAATTTTTTACCGATTCCATGGCCTCTTGTTTATGGTTCAGCCTGAAGTTGACCTCCCCGGAATTGGCGTATTTGCTTATCCGACCGATAAGTTCCGAAAAACTGACACCCGTTTTTTTTTGCCTGTTTAAAATTCCGAGTACCAGCAGGGCAGCCAAGATCCCTGAATCGGAATAATAAAAATCCCGGAAATAATAATGCCCGGCCAGTTCGCCACCAAAAAGGCCGTCAATTTCCTTCAATTTCAGTGCGGCATAAGCCCTGCCCACTTTCCAGATATGCATTTTAAATCCAAGCGCCTCGATGTATTCTGTCACAGATTTTGATGTCCGGATATCCTGAAGTACATTTCCTGTGAGTCCTTTTTCCCTGGCAAAATATCCGCCCAAAACAGCAATGATCAGATCGGGGGAAACAAAATTTCCTTTTTCGTCTACGAACATCACGCGATCGGCATCCCCGTCGAAAATCACTCCTGCTTCACATTTTTCACGAATCACAGCCTCCTGCAACTGTTTTACATTTTTCGGGATCAATGGATTGGGATCATGATTGGGGAAATTCCCATCAGGTTTTTCGTTGATGTAAATTGCGCTATCTTTTAGCAAATCCCTTATGAGCAGCCCGGCCATTCCATTGGAACAATCAATGACAACTTTAAAATCGGATAAATCAGGAACAAATTGTTTTTGAAAATCCAGGTAAGAATTTCGGATGTCAATAGAATGGATTTTTCCCTTTTTTGCTGTGGATTGAATTGGCTCGTGATCGAGAATTTTCCTTTCTATCTCTTTTAATCCAGTATCATATCCCACCGGTGAGGCGTCTGTCGTTGAAATTTTCAATCCGTTGTATTCTTTTGCATTGTGCGAGGCGGTGATCATCACGGAAGCATCAAATCCCATCCGGGCGGTGGACCAATAGATCATGGGAGTGGTTGTTTGTCCGGCATCATAAACGTCCGCCCCGCTATCCATAATCCCATTCGACAGTTGTTCGAAAATCTCCGGCGATGACAACCGGCAATCCCTTCCGACCAGTACCTTGTTTGCTTTCAGCAACCGGGGCAGAAAATAACCGATTTTGTATACATCCGCACTGGTAAATTCGTCGTTGTAGACTCCCCTGATGTCATATGCGTGAAAAGCTTTCATAATTCCGGCAAACCCTCGTATTTTCTAATGATGTACACTTCATAATCACCCAGGTTTTTAAACCCGGCTTTTTGATATAAACTGATGGCGATTTCATTGGTTTGATGAACTTCCAGCTTGATTTGCAGTCCTGTTTTTTTGGCATGATCCAACGATTTTATCAGTAAAAACTTTGCATATCCTTTACCCTGATATTCAGGTTTTATCCCAAAATGATGCAGATAAATCCTTCTGCCGTCCGAGGTGAGCCAGGAAGTTCCGATAATTTCTCCTGTATTTTTGTTTTCCAGGATGAGTAATTTACCCTCGTCTTTTAGTGTCCGGGAAATAGCCCGTTCGTCGTCACCTCGCTCGGAATTTCCCATACCAGTTTCAATCCACAGTTTCTCGACCTGGATAAAATCACCGGTTTGGTAATCGCGAATATGTAAAAAATCGTCCGTCATTTTGACTACACTTCAATTTGCCCTTCGAAGACTTTCATTGCAGTACCTGTCAACCAAATATCGGTAAATTTCCCACCCTGGTATTCAAACTGAATTTCAAGGATACCGCCAAGCGAGTGAATATTAAATCTGTTTTCTTTTTTATCGAGTTCATGCCAGGCAGCTATAGCGGTTGCTGTTGACCCCGTGCCGCAGGAAAGGGTAATATCTTCAACGCCCCGCTCAAAGGTACGCAGATGAATTTCATTATTTCTGATCTCAGCAAAATTGACATTGGTTCCACCGGGCATGAATTTTTTATTCCAGCGTATTTTTCGGCCCCTGGCACGCACATCAATTTCATCTATCTTTTTCACAAATTCAATGTAATGAGGTGAACCGGTATTGATGAAGTAATGATTCTTAAAGTGATTGATTAAGTTGACATCTGCCAATTTTATACTAATAATTTTTGAACTTTCATGAGTGGAAATCAATTTTGACTGATGAATCCCATCGATCGCCAGAAATTCGAAATGGTCCTTTTTTATACCCATGTCCCAGGCGAATGCGGTAATACATCTGCCTCCATTACCGCACATGGTTCCTTCACCACCATCGGAATTGAAATAATGCATTTCAAAATCGAATTTTTCCGCCAGGTTCATCAAAATCAGCCCATCTGCACCGATACCCAAATGCCGGTCGCATAAATAATTGATTTGTTCCCGTGAAAGGCTGATATTCAGCTTTCTGTTGTCAACCATTATAAAATCATTACCGGTCCCGTGATATTTTGAAAACGCCAGTTTCATGCTACACTAAATTTATCAATCCTGTTCATGAACTCTTTATTGTCCGATCACAAATGTACAAAACCTGACAATTTGACTACTTGAATATTTGAAAATAGCCTTAACATATTTTAACAGGAAGCCAATAATACCGTCAATGGCAGGCCGTTCAATGATTCGGTTCGGATGATAAACATCCCCCTTTAATGTTGAAAAAGAAAAGGTATAAAAATTGAAAAACATAAAACAAATAAATATTTGGTTTGTTATTAAAATGCAATAGATATGAAAAAATTCATTAGTTATTTTTTGGTCGCTGTGTTGGGGGGAGTATCCTTCGCAATAGCTTATAGTTTGTTCAACAATAAAGAAAATGAGAATTTCCGGGTAACTGGAGAGAACCTTCCCGTTGTACAGGCTAATATGCCTGCCCCCAGGCCGGCTATTATTGGTCCTGATTTCGTCGATGCTGCCGATGTTACGGTTCATGCTGTTGTCCACATCAAGTCTGAACTTGAGCAAAAGAACAAAGTTTACAACGACTTTTTCGACTTGTTCAACGACTTTTTCAATAATCCGAATCAATACAGGTACAATGCTCCGGTCATTGCTACCGGTTCAGGAGTTATCATTTCCGATGACGGATATATTGTGACCAATAATCATGTGGTTCAAAATGCCAGCAAGCTCGAAATTACATTGAATGATAAACGGACATTTGAAGGCAAGGTTATTGGTACGGATCCCACTACCGATTTGGCACTTATAAAAATTGACGTGGGTAATCTTCCTCACCTGGTTTATGGTAATTCTGATGATCTGAAAATCGGTGAATGGGTGTTGGCGGTCGGAAATCCGTTTAACCTGACCTCAACGGTTACAGCCGGTATCATCAGCGCAAAAGCCAGAAATATTAACATCCTCGGAGATGTTTCGGCCATCGAGTCGTTTATTCAGACCGATGCGGTTGTAAACCGTGGAAACAGCGGAGGCGCCCTGGTCAATACAAAAGGCGAACTGGTCGGTATCAATGCGGCTATCGCTTCCAATACGGGCTCATACACCGGCTATTCATTTGCCATTCCGGTAAATATTGTAAAAAAAGTAATCGATGACTTTTTGAACTTTGGCGAAATTCAACGTGCTTACCTCGGAATTACTTTCAGGGAGATTGACAGTCAATTTGCAGATGAAAAAGGATTGAAGGAACTGAATGGCGTTTATGTTGTCAATGTTTTGGAGGATGGCGCTGCTGATGAAGCCGGGTTGAAGGAAGGTGATGTAATTACAAAGATTAATGATGTTGAAATAAATTCCAAATCATCACTGCTCGAAACCATTGGTACCCGCAGGCCCGGCGATAAAATGAAAGTGCATATAATGCGTGACGGTTCAGCGAAGGAACTTGACGTGACACTTCAAAACAGAAGTGGGAATACTGATATTGTCAAAAACAACAATTTTGAGATACTGGGAGCATCCTTTATTCCGGTGCCCGAAGATGAAATGAAAAAATTGGGCATCAGTCATGGCTTAAAGATCAACGGTCTGAAAAGTGGGAAACTCCGTGATGCCGGTATCCGCGAAGGATTTATCATCCTTCAGATCGATAAGCAGCGGATGGAAACATTGGATGATTTGAAATATGTCCTGGGTACAAAATCAGGTGGCACCTTGATTGAAGGAATATATCCCAATGGCCAGCGGGCATACTATGGACTTGGATTGTAAAAAATCCAGGTCCGCATTTTTAGCATTAAAATTTTTTTTGAAGCTAATGCAATAACAATTAACAGGTTGATGTTAGGTAACCTGATTGTAATGAAACAAAAATGAAATTTGATTTTGATAGCATTAAAATTTTACCTATATTTGTATACTTTTTTCCTTGCTATTTAATGTTTTGAAAATCAGGTTATTAAGTTTACGAAAGGAGCAAAATGAGACAATTAAAAATTACAAAATCGATCACCAATCGCGAGACAGCTTCTCTGGACAAATACCTTCAGGATATCGGTAAAGAAGAATTGATCACAGCAGATGAGGAGGTTCAGCTAGCACAAAAGGTCAAGCAAGGAGACCAGCTGGCTTTGGAGAAACTGGTTAAAGCTAACCTTCGTTTTGTTGTTTCGGTTGCCAAGCAATACCAAAATCAAGGTTTAAGTTTACCTGATCTTATTAACGAGGGAAACCTTGGTTTGATTAAGGCAGCAAAACGTTTCGATGAAACCAGGGGTTTTAAATTCATTTCCTATGCCGTATGGTGGATCCGTCAATCCATTTTGCAGGCTTTGGCCGAACAATCAAGAATTATCAGGCTGCCTCTGAACCAGGTAGGTTCATTAAATAAAATCAAAAAAGCGACCTCCAAGCTGGAACAGGAGTACGAAAGAACTCCTTCGGCTGAAGAAATTGCTGAAAAACTGGAAATGCCGGATTACAAGATTGATGCTGCCAAAAAAATTACCACCAGGTATATTTCGATGGATGCTCCCTTAACCCAGGATGATGAAACTAAATTCCTGGATGTTTTTGTATCGGAAGACACCCCTCAAACAGATGACATCCTGATGAAGGAATCCCTGGCACGCGAAATTCAGCGTTCCCTTGCAACACTTACCAAAAAGGAAAGGGATGTCATTAACCTGTATTATGGAATAGGCATGCCACACGGCCTTACTTTGGAAGAAATCGGTGCCAAATTCGACCTTACCCGTGAAAGGGTTCGGCAGATTAAGGAGAAAGCCATTCGCCGGTTGAAACACACATCCAGAAGCAAATTGCTTAAAGCCTATCTCGGAGAGTAGAAAGATTTCTAAAAAAAAATTGAGGGATTATTACTTTTTTTTGTAATAATCCCTTTTTCTTTTATTTTTGACAACAATTAGTTCAATATTAACCAGATGATAAAACAACTTCTTTGATATGGATAATAACAACAATTCAAAAGCATCCCTGGCTTATGAAGATTCGTTGAAAAAATGGTTCGACGATGAAAAGGCAGGATTTGAGTTTATTGATGTATTGGGCAAGCTTTTCTACGATAAATCCGTTGAACTCATTTTCTTCAGGAGCCAGTTGATCGACCGTAGTGCAAGTGTGATCCTGAATAAACACTCTTATGCTTTAACGGTTATCGGTAAACGATTGGCCATCCAGGATTCACTGATCCTTGCCAAGGTAATTCACCTATTGAATCTGCCTCACGCAAAAATCGATATCGGTAAATTGAATATGGAATGGACCGAAGAACGACAAAAGTTCAATAACGACCCTGTTGCATTTGTTAAAGAGAAGCTTAAAGATATCAATGGTAAAGCCCCGAAATATGGAAAACCCGTTGATGTTGTACTTTTCGGTTTCGGGCGGATCGGACGGCTCCTTTTACGTGAGCTTATCATCCAGGGAAATGGAACCCAATTGAGGCCCAGGGCCGTTGTTACCCGAAAAGTAACCCCGGAAGATGTTTCCAAAAGAGCATCGCTCGTTCGACACGATTCGGTACATGGACCTTTTCGTGGGAACGTAATAGAGGATATGGAAAATAAATCAATGTACCTGAATGGACACATCATTCAAATGATTGAGGGTTCGAACCCGGAAGAAATTGATTACGAAGCATACGGGATTCATAATGCTTTGCTAATCGATAATACAGGCGTTTGGAGGGATCGGGAAGGATTGGGAAGGCACCTGAAATCAAAAGGGATTGATAAGGTGGTGTTTACTGCACCGGCAAAAGGCGACATCCCCAATATCGTTTATGGTGTCAATCACCTTGAGTTTGCTCCCAATTCGGATAATATTTTTTCAGCGGCCTCCTGTACGACAAATGCCATCGTCCCAACATTAAGTGTGATCGAAAGCAATCTGGGTATTGAAAAAGGGCACATTGAAACCATTCATGCCTATACAAACGACCAGAACCTGTTGGATAACTACCACAAAAAACCCAGAAGGGGAAGGGCAGCGCCGCTCAACATGGTAATTACTTCAACCGGAGCAGGCTCTGCTGCAGCCAAAGCAATTCCCAGCCTGAAAGGAAAACTGACTGCAAATGCCGTGCGTGTTCCAACAGCTAATGTGTCGCTGGCAATTCTTTCATTGTCGGTAAAAAAAGCAACAACCCGCGAGGAAGTGATCGAAATGTTGCGTCATGAAGCATTGAGGGGAAATTTTGTGGAACAGATCAGGTTTTCAGCATCCAACGAATCGGTTTCATCCGATTTTATCGGTGACCCGGTTGCAAGTATATTTGATAGCCCCTCAACCATCGTTTCAGTTGATGGCAAAAACCTGCAGCTTTACCTTTGGTACGATAATGAGTTTGGATACACCATGCAGGTGATCAGGCTGTCAAAATATTTTGCCGGAGTAGACTGGTATACATATTATTAATATTTAAGCAATTAATTTAGAATGGGCATTCCCTTAAGATTGCCCATTTTTTATTTTTACTGTTAAGGATAAAACAAATAATCAGATATTTGCAAAAACAACATTATTGGTAAAATGTCACGCACAAAGTATATTTTTGTTTTAGGTGGTGTTGCTTCATCACTGGGAAAGGGGATCATTTCTGCATCACTGGCCAAGCTCCTGCAATCCAGGGGTTTTTCGGTTGCTCTTCAAAAACTGGATCCCTATATCAATGTCGATCCCGGAACGCTTAACCCATACGAGCATGGTGAATGTTACGTAACCGAAGACGGGGCAGAAACCGACCTCGACCTTGGCCATTACGAGCGATTCTCCAACGTACCCACCTCACAGGCAAACAACGTCACAACTGGCAGTATTTACCAAACAGTTATTGAGAAAGAAAGAAAAGGCGATTACCTGGGCCATACGGTTCAGGTGATCCCACATATTACCGATGAAATCAAAAGGCGGATCATGCTGCTGGGCAACACCGGCAAATATGATTTTGTAATTACAGAGATCGGTGGGACTGTCGGTGATATTGAATCGTTGCCCTATATTGAAACCGTGAGGCAAATGCGCTGGGAATTGGGCCGCGATTGTTGTGTGATCCATCTAACGCTCGTTCCGTACCTTTCAGCAGCCGGCGAATTGAAAACAAAGCCGACACAACATTCGGTAAAAACTCTACTGGAATCAGGAGTACAGCCCGATATCATCGTTTGCAGAACCGAAAGGCCACTTTATCCTGGCTTAAAGGATAAAATCGCGCTGTTTTGCAATGTTGAAACTTCATCCGTTATCGAATCCCTGGATGCCAAAACCATTTACGAAGTTCCCATCATGATGCGGCAGGAAAACCTGGATGCTGAAGTACTCAGAAAGACCATGATGCCGTTGGACAACCAACCGGATCTGAAAAAGTGGGAAGAGTTTTTATATAAGCTAAGCAATCCTTCTGATGAGGTCACTATCGGACTTGTGGGAAAATATGTTGAACTGAAGGATGCTTATAAATCCATTAATGAATCGTTCATTCATGCCAGTGCCGAAAATGAATGTAAAGTCAATGTTAAGCTGATCCATTCGGAACATATCGAAAATTCCAATGTTGAAAAAACCCTCGAAGGGCTTCAGGGAATCCTTGTTGCCCCGGGGTTCGGTGAAAGAGGTATTGAAGGAAAGATCAGTGCGATCAATTTTGCAAGAACCCGGATGATACCGTTTTTTGGAATTTGCCTGGGAATGCAATGTGCCGTCATTGAATTTGCCCGCAGTGTGCTCGATCTCCGGAGTGCTCATTCAACCGAGATGAATCCCAACACTAAATTTCCGGTAATCGACCTGATGGAGGAGCAGAAAAAGATCAAGGGAATGGGCGGAACCATGAGGTTGGGGACATACCCGTGTAAATTGAATAAAGGTTCTAAAGTGTATGAAATATATCAAACGATGAATATTTCGGAACGGCACCGCCACAGGTATGAGTTTAATAATGCCTACATGGTGGATTTCGAAAATGCAGGTATGGTGGCTGCCGGTATCAATCCTGAAGATAACCTTGTGGAGATCGTTGAAATACCTGATCATCCCTGGTTTGTTGGTGTACAGTTTCACCCTGAGTACAAAAGCACAGTTGCCAAACCGCATCCTTTGTTTGTGGATTTCATCAAGGCAGCTATGGAATACAAGGCTAAAAAGGAGAAATAGCGCTTAGCTGTCTGGCGATAGCTTTGATCTGTTATCCTTAATCATATTAATACTAATGAATTTTTTGAATTTTAAAAAGGGGTTTTTACTCGTTTCATTTTTGATTTTTACCATTTCCTGCGATATCACCGAAAATGTGGTTAAGGTTTTGGAGGAGAACCAACCGTTGACTGAATCTGAAGTCGTCCAGGGATTGAAAGAAGCCTTAAGGGTAAGTACCGATACAGCTGTGAATATTGTCTCGGCACTCAATGGTTATTACGGTGATCAAGCCATTAAAATCCTGATGCCACCCGAGGCCGGTATTATAGTTGACAACATGAATAACCCCATGCTCAGGGCCCTGGGTGTGAATAAACTGATTGATGATGTTGTTATTAGGATGAACAGGGCCGCTGAGGATGCCGCAAAAACGGCCACCCCCATTTTTGTGAATGCCATTAAAAATATGACCATACAGGATGCTTTTCAAATCCTCAATGGCCCGGATACTGCAGCTACGCAATATTTCAGAAAAAAAACCTATCTTCAGTTAAAATCCGGATTTAAACCGAAAATCAAATCATCACTCAATAAGCCTTTGGTTGGTAATATCTCTGCCGATAAAGCCTGGAGTAGCCTTACTTCTGCCTATAATGGGGTAGCAAAATATGTCCCCGAATGGAAACAGGTGAATACACAACTGGATGAATATGTAACCAACAAGGCCTTAAATGGATTATTTGCAAAACTGGGGGAGCAGGAAAAAGAAATCCGAACCGACCCGGTTGCCCGCGTAACCGAAATCCTGAGAAAAGTATTTGGAAAAAAATAAATCTATTATTCTATTCCGGCAAAATGTTTCATGAACTGAACACGCTCATATGCTGCCGGATTTTGCGATTCCTTAAAACTCATCTTACCGATGAAGTCAGCAGTGGTCTTAAACTGGTGCTTATCCATCCATTGTTCCAAAAAGCCGATCATTTTAGGGATGATGGCAGTTCCGTTTTTATAAACGGTTGAAGCAACCTGAACTGCCTTTGCTCCGGCAAGTAATTGTTTAACCACACCGTTTCCGTCATGAATCCCGGTAGAAGCTGCAATGTCGCAATGTACCCTGGCGCTTAACATGGCCACCCACCTGAGTGAAATAGCCAATTCTTCCTGCGTACTGAAAACGTTGGTAGCCGTAACTTCAAATTTATCAATGTCAATATCGGGTGAGAAAAACCTGTTGAACAATACCATGCCTTTAATGCCGGTCCATGAGAGCCTCAAAGCGGTTTTGGCCAATCCTGAGAAATAATAACTTATTTTGATGGAAACAGGAATGGTAACCTCTTTCAAAACTTCCATTACAATGTCGAAGTAAACCTGTTCATTTTCTTCAGGATTCCTTTTTGGATCAGAAGGCAGTATAAAAATATTCAGTTCCAGTGCATCGGCTCCGGCATCCTGAATGCGGCGGGCAAATGAAGTCCATTCGGTGGAGGAAACACAATTAATGCTCGCCATCACGGGGATTGAAACTTTTGCCTTGCAATTCCTGATAAGGTCAAGATAGTCCGATACTTCATTTTCCCTGGTGTAATTGCTGATATAATCTTCTGCTTCCGGGTAGAGAAATACCGAATCGCTCTGCGATACAGACTTATGAATCTGAAACCTGATCTGTTCTTCAAAAAGCGACTTCAGCACCACTGCGCCGGCACCGGCTTTTTCTATTTCCACAATTTTTTCAACGGAATTGGTTAATCCTGAACTGCCAACAATGATCGGGTTTTTTAATTCGATTCCCAGGTAATTGGTTCTTAAATCTGCCATTGCAAGTTATTTAATTGATAGTAAATAATAATTTAAATAAGGCTAACAAATTTATATACATTTTTGAATTATCCTAACCTGATTAATTCATTAATTTTATGAATTAATCGCCGAAGGCGATCCAACCTTAGCTGGATAGAGGGTTAACCCTCGAAAAAGTGTCAAAAAATTTTCGGCTAAAAAGAAATACCCGTTTACGGTTATCGTCTTTAAATTTTAAAAATCTTAGTAAAAACAATAATTTTA
Organism: Bacteroidales bacterium; assembly: GCA_016933115.1. GTDB lineage: Bacteria > Bacteroidota > Bacteroidia > Bacteroidales > JAADJA01 > JAADJA01. The sequence goes on from JAFGBL010000109.1 coordinate 12,878, forward strand.
AAGGATAGCCGTATTTTTATCAATAGTATGGTAGCGTTAATTTTTACTATTTTTGCCCCTCAAAATTTTCAGGAGAATGATCACACTCTTAAAGAAAGAGGTCAGTAGTTTTATCAATTCTTTGCTTGGCTATATTGTCATCGCAGTTTTTCTGCTGGTAAACGGATTGTTTTTGTGGGTTTTTCCGCTCGAATCCAATATCCTCGATTTTGGATATGCCAATTTGGACGGACTGTTTTTATTGGGCCCTTTCGTTTTCCTGTTTCTTATTCCGGCCATCACCATGCGGTTTTTTGCCGATGAAAAAAAGAGCGGAACGCTGGAATTGATCATGACCAAACCGCTGACCGAAATGCAGGTGATCCTCGCCAAATATTTTGCCGGCCTGATCCTGGTTGTTTTTTCGCTGTTGCCGACATTGGTCTATTTTTATTCGGTTTACCAATTGGGATTACCCAAAGGCAATATCGATACGGGAGGGATGTGGGGTTCCTACATCGGGTTGCTTTTCCTGGGGGCCTCTTTTGTTGCAATAGGAGTATTTGCATCTTCCCTTACTGACAATCCGGTAGTTTCCTTTGTGCTGGCAGCCTTATTGAGTGGATTTTTCTACATCGGTTTCGAATTTATTTACAACCTCGAATTGTTTGGAAATGCCGACCTATTCATTAAAACATTGGGTATAAGTGCCCATTATTCGGCCATGAGCAGGGGTGTGATCGATACCAGGGATGTGATCTATTTTCTGAGCCTGATCGGGATTTTTATTTTATTAACCAAAATTTCGCTCGAAAGCAGGAAGTGGTAGCAGGATGGCAGATAAAAAGAAAGATATAAAACAACAAAATATCATCCAACTGGTGCTGGGTCTGTCTATAATCGTCCTGTTGAATGTGATCGGATATTATGTTTTTACCCGGTTCGACCTCACCTCCGAAAAAAGATACACGCTTTCAAAACCAACCAAGGATATTTTGCGAAACCTGGATGATGTGGTTTATTTTGAAGTTTACCTCGACGGCGATTTTCCTGCCGGTTTCAAACGACTTAAAAGAGAGACCAAAGAGATGCTGGATCAATTCAGGGCATATTCGGATAACATCCAGTACGAATTCATCAATCCCTCGGCAAGCAGCGATCCACAGGAACGGAGGGATGTTTACCAGCGGCTGACCGAGCGCGGTTTGAACCCGACCGAACTGCAAGTGCAAGATAAAGAAGGTAGCAGCCAGCAGATCATTTTCCCGGGTGCCATTGTTACCTATAAGGCAAAGGAAATCCCCGTCGAATTGTTGCTTTCGCAAATGGGTGTGCCATCAGAGGAGGTGCTCAACAATTCCATTCAGAACCTTGAATTCAACCTGGTGAACGCAGTGAAGAAATTGACTGTCGGGTTCCGGCCGAAGATTGCATTTATTGAAGGGAACGGCGAACTCAGCAGGCTTCAAACCGCCGATATCGGAAACGCCTTGAGTGAATATTATTCGGTCGACAGGGTTAAAATAGACGGCAGGCTGAGCAGTCTTACTGAAAGGAGTGTCACCGATTCTACCACTGTAAACATCAGAAATAAATACGATGCCATCATCATTGCCAAGCCCGATTCGGCTTTCAGCGAAAAGGACAAGTTCATCATCGACCAGTATATCATGCGTGGTGGAAAGGTTTTGTGGTGTATCGATCCGGTTTTTGCCAGCATGGACAGTTTGAACAAGTCGGCAACGGTGGGTATTATCAATGACATTAACCTGGAGGATCAGCTGTTTAATTACGGGATCAGGCTGAACACCAACCTGGTGATGGATCTGAATGCATTGCCTATCCCGGTGACAACGGGTGAGGTTGGCGGTGCCCCTCAGATTGACTTTTTTCCGTGGTATTATTTCCCGATATTGACACCATACATTGATCATCCCATTGTAAAAAACCTGAATGCGGTTCGAACGGAATTTATCAGCAGTATCGATACCATTGATGTGAAAGGAGTTAAAAAGACCATTCTGCTCGAGTCGTCACAATATTCACGTACGGTCAATACCCCGGTGCTGATCAGCCTGGATGTCCTGGATAAAAATCCGGATGAACGGCTATACAACCAACCCAATATTCCGGTTGCGGCCCTGCTTGAAGGTAAATTTCCTTCGCTTTATTTCAACAGAATACCACCGGAGATCAGGGATAACAAGGATATTGGCTTTTTACCGCACAGCCGCGAAACGAAAATGATCGTTATTGCCGATGGCGATATCATCAAAAACCAGTTCAGGAATTCGGGCGGAAGATCAATCCCTTATCCGCTCGGATACGACCGGTATACGGAGCTTACATTTGGTAATAAGGAACTTATTCTGAACGCGATGAATTACCTAGTAGATGAAAGTGGTCTTATATCCATTAGGTCACGTGAGCTCAAATTGAGGTTGTTAGATAAAACAAAAATTAGTGAAAATAGATTTTTCTGGCAGTTGATAAATTTGTTTATCCCAATATTTATTATTTTGACAATAGGGGGATGGTTCAATATTATTCGCATGAAAACCTATACGGATTTTTCATCAGGTAATAATTTCATTAATATAAATGGTCGTGTTAAAAGATTAACTTTCTTTTTACAAAGATTTATATTAAATCTTTTTTTAACAATTTGTGGATATTTAATATATACTTATTATTATTTTGCTGAACCAGGGTTGTTATTATTCCTTTTATCATCAATTCTCGTAATTATAGTTATTTCTATGATTATATTGATTATTATACTAAATATTAGAAGATTACATGATATAAATTCAAGCGGTTGGTTTGTATTATTACTATTAGTACCAATAATTAATGTTTTATTTGACCTATTGATTCTGTTTATTCCAGGTTCAAAAGGACAAAATAAATATGGCCCTGATCCGAGAATTAAAAAATTTAAGAAGATTAAATGAAAAAAAACAGAAATCTAATTATAATAGTTGTCTTTTTACTAGTAGTAGCAATAGCCATTCTATTATCCAGAAGGTCAGGGACACTCAACGAAAGAACAAGTGGTTTTGCGGTGAAGGATACAGCTTCTGTCACCAAAGTTTTCCTGGCTGATAAAAACAACAGGACCATCCTCCTCGAAAGAGAACCTGACGGTTCCTGGCAGTTGAACAATACCTATTTAGCCAGGCAATCGGGAATCAATATGTTGTTGGAAACCGTGTATCACCTCACCCCAAAATATCCGGTTCCCAAAAAAGCCCACGACAATATCATCGCACAGTTGGCCGCCAGATCGGTAAAAGTTGAGATTTATCAACAGGTTTACCGCATCGACCTGTTTGACAGGATCAAACTTTTTGAACATGAAAAACTGACAAAGGTTTTCTACGTAGGTGGAGCTACCCAGGACAATATGGGTACGTTCATGTTGATGGAAGGTGCTTCTGTTCCGTATGTGGTTCATCTGCTGGGATTCAGGGGATATTTGGCGCCCCGGTTTTCCACAATGGAAAAGGAATGGCGCGATCATACCGTTTTTAAGACAAAACTGGCTGACATCAAATCAGTGAAACTGGAAATGCCCGATGAACCTGAAAACTCTTTTGAAGTAAAGGCAAAGGACAGGTCTCTTTCACTGATCAGGCTGCAGACAGGGGAAGAGGTTCCTGCCTTCGATACCCTGAAATTGCTGAATTTCATGACCTCCTTTGCCGATTTAAGGTATGAAGCACTGCTGGATGATATTGAACCTGGCCGAAAGGATTCGATCATTTCTTCTACACCGTATATGGTCATCACACTCACCGATAAAAATGATTATGTCACCAGGATAAAAACCTTCCGTAAACCCAATGATGTAATGAAATTTGATATGGCAGGAAACCTTTATGTCAATGACCTCGACAGAGCTTATGCCCTGATCAATGACGGCCGGGATTTTGTCCTGATCCAGTACTACGTTTTTGATAAGGTACTCAGGCCGTTGTCTTTTTTTATCCGGGATTGATCTTCACTACATCGGGTCAACATCGGTAATGACCCTGATGGATTTGTACCGGGCGAGGGTGTAAAAATCTTTGATGGTTTCCCTGATGGTAATTTTGCGGGCATTCAGTTTTTCATCCCTTTCCAGTTTGACCATTATGTTTTTGATATAAAGATTTTTGATCCTGGAAACAATGGGATATTCAGGTCCCAAAATACGCTCTCCCAATCTCTCCCGCAACAAAAGGGCCAACTCTTTAGCGCCTTCATTTAATAATGGAGAATCTTTATGTTTCAGGCTGACCGAGACAAGCCTGTAAAAAGGCGGGTATTTGAAATTTCTTCGTTCCAGTATCTGATGTTGGTACATGGCTTTATAATCGTTATTGATCACATCCTGGATCACGGAATGGTGCGGATTGTACGTTTGAATGATAACTTTCCCCCGCTTTTTCTTTCTTCCGGCACGGCCACTCACCTGTGCCATCAATTGAAAACTCCGTTCGTATGAACGGAAGTCCGGGAAGCTGATCATATTATCGGCATTCATGATCCCGACCACACTTACATGGTCGAAATCAAGACCCTTGGTCACCATTTGGGTCCCTACCAGGATATCGATCCGTTGCTCTTCAAAATCATTGATGATTACCTGGTATGCATGTTTTGAACGCGTGGTATCCAGATCCATCCGCCGGATTTTGGCATCAGGGTAATAAATGGCGAGTTCATCTTCAATTTTTTCCGTTCCAAAGCCTTTCATCTTTAAATGTGAGCTCCCGCAGGAATCGCAGTTGGCCGGCACCTGCCTGGTATAGCCACAATAATGGCACTTGAGTAAGTTGATTTGTTTGTGGTAAATAAGGGTTACATCGCAGTTTTTACACTCGGGCATCCAATGGCAGGTATCGCATTCGATGCGAAGGGAAAATCCCCGCCGGTTCTGAAAAAGGATCACCTGCTCCTTGTTCTCCAATGATTTGTTGATGTGCTCCAGTAAAAAAGATGAAAAATGGGATTTCATGGTTTTCTGTCGTGTTTCCTTTTTTACATCCGCCACAAAAATTTCTGGAAGCTGAATATCGCCGTATCGTTTGAAAAGTTCGACCAAATGATATTTACCCGCATGGGTGTTGAAGTAACTTTCAACCGCCGGAGTTGCAGATCCCAGGATGACATTTGCCTGATGTAAACCGGCGAGGTAAATGGCTGCATCCCTGGCGTTGTATCGCGGGGCAGGGTCGAATTGCTTATATGAATAATCATGTTCTTCATCCACAATAACAAGTCCCAGTTCGCTGAAAGGAAGGAACAACGCCGAACGTGGGCCGAGTATGATGCGGTATTTCGATTTTGTTCCGCTGTCTTTCAGTACCTGGTTCCAGATTTCTACCCGTTCATTTTCACTGTATTTGGAATGATACACCCCCACCAGGTCTCCAAAAAATCTCCTTAACCGGTTAATGATCTGGGTGGTAAGGGCAATCTCGGGAAGCAAATACAAAACCTGCTTTCCCGATTGCAGTGCTTCGGCAATCAACTTGATGTAAATTTCGGTTTTACCACTGGAAGTGACGCCATGTAAAAGAACAGGTTTATGTCCATCAAAAAAAACCTTTATCTCGTTGAGTGCATTTGTTTGCTC
>JAFGBL010000019.1 GCA_016933115.1 Bacteroidales bacterium
GCAACCCCAATAAAATGATCTCTTTGAATTTTAACCAGATATGCAACAAAAAGCAATCATTCTCGCACATTATCTCCCTCAATTTCATCCCATTCCCGAAAACGACGACTGGTGGGGAAAAGGGTTTACCGAATGGACGAATACCGTAAAAGCAAAGCCCCTTTTCCGGGGCCATCATCAACCAAACCTGCCAGCTGATCTGGGATTCTATGATCTACGTGTGCCGGAGGTCAGGGAACAGCAAGCTGAACTTGCACAAAATCATGGCATTACAGGATTTGCTTACTGGCACTACTGGTTTGGGGAAGGGAAACAGTTGTTGGAACGACCCTTTCAGGAAGTGCTGGAAAGCGGGGGTCCCGGGTTTCCCTTTTGCCTGGGGTGGGCCAACGAATCATGGACCGGTATCTGGCATGGGCTTTCGGAGAAGATCCTGATCGAACAACGTTACCCGGGGGAAGCGGATTACATTGCCCATTTCAACCACATATTACGTGCATTTCAGGATAACCGGTACATTAAAATCGATAACAAGCCCCTGTTCCTTGTCCATATCCCACATATGCTTCCCGATGCTTTAGGATTTACCCAACTATGGAATAAACTGGCTATTCAGCATGGATTTGATGGTATTTACTTTATCGGGACCCATTATATCGACTGGGATCATAAACAAGATGGATTTGATGATAAATCGGTTCATCCATTGCCTCAGTATGTGGATATGTTTGAAAGAATAAAACAACGGAAACGAAAGAACGACCTGCTTAACGACCTTTCTGGAAGGCTGAAAAAAACCTATCATTATAAGGATCTGATCCGAAGCTACGATACGGAATGGCTGATGAGCAAAGATTTTGTTCCTTCCGTCCTTCCCAATTGGGATAACACCCCGCGGGCCGGAAAAAACGGATGGGTGATCCATGGCTCGACCCCTGATCTTTTTCTTGAACATTTTACAAAAGTGCTACAATTTGTGATGGCGCACGATCAGAATAAACACCACATCATTTTGCTGAAAAGCTGGAATGAATGGGCTGAAGGTAATTACCTGGAACCCGACAGAAGGTTTGGAAAAAGGTATCTGGAAGCCATTCGCGACGCCCTCAAGGGATCTCAGATTGAAAGCGCCTATGAGTATCAGTAGGTATCAGTCCTGGTTCCTTTTTAACTCTCATTTCGCATTTCACATTTCACAAATGAAATTTATCATCTTTGCACACGCGAGAAGTGGCAGTACCAACCTGGGGATCTGTCTCGATCAGCATCCGGAAATAGAAGTGATCGGCGAACCCTTTCACCAATCATACCAGAAATGGCACCCAACGGAGCGAAATTATATCAAGTATATTCATGATGTAACATCTCTTGACCTGCAGCTTGAAAAGATATTTTCGGTATATCCGGGAATTAAAACACTCGAATATCAGTTAACTCCGAAGTTGAATGCACACATGATTTCCAGACCCGACATCCGAATTATCTTTCTTCAACGAAAAAACCTTTTACAAACCATGATATCGGGTGTTATTGCAAGCCGGACCAATATCTGGTACCAGCGTGTTGACGAAGAAAATGAAGCCAACCTGTTACCTGGCCTGAAGCCGATACCGGTCAATCAAATCCGGAAAGAAATGATCGCTCTCCGAAACAAGCTGAATTATTATTCCGGGATTCTGCAAAAGCGACCAGAAAATACCTGGCTCAACATCACCTATGAAGATTTGTACACTTCCGATCTGTCTAAAAACCTGGAAAAGTTATCCGAAATCTTTGATTTTCTCGACCTGGGTATGCCGGATGTTTCAGAAATATCTGATTTTCTTAATCCGGAAAAAGCCAAAATGAACTCCATCGAAACCTATCAACAGATCCCGAACATACAGGAAATTGAACAAGCGCTTGGGAATGATGAAACAGGATGGTTATTTGAGTGATTTAATTGGTTAGTTCATATCCCGTAATATAGTTAACTTGCGACAAATTTAAAACTTTCATGAGAACATCAGACAACCTTCATGAACTGGCATTTTTTAAATCAGCGCTTGTTAAAGAAGGTGTGATCAATCCTATAGAAAACGTTCTGAATTGGATTTACACCCAAAATAAACGAATTAAAACATCAGTTGACCAGATTTCCCTTGCAGATATGAAAAGATGGAAATTTGATGAGACTTCGGGGAACCTTTCTCATGAAAGCAGGAAGTTCTTTTCCATTGAAGGGATCAGGGTGAAAACAAATTATGGGAACGTGGAGGTTTGGGAACAACCCATCATTAATCAACCGGAAATAGGATTTCTCGGCATTTTAGCAAAAAACATAAAGGGTGTATTAAATTTTCTAATGCAGGCAAAAGTTGAGCCCGGGAATTTGAATTGTGTTCAATTATCACCCACTTTGCAAGCAACGAAAAGCAATTACACAAAAGTTCATCACGGAAAATCTCCACTATTCCTTGAATATTTTAACGGGCAAAAACAGGGGTTGACTTTGTTGGATCAACTCCAGTCGGAACAAGGCGCCCGGTTTTTGAGGAAAAGAAACAGAAACATGATCGTTCAGATAGGGGAAGATGAAGCACTTGATTTACCAGAGAATTTTCTTTGGCTAACATTAGGCCAGATAAAGGAGTTGATGAAATTCGATAATGTAGTAAATATGGATACCCGTACGGTTATTTCGGCGATTCCTTATGGATCTTACAACTCTGATACACTAACTTTTTTTTCTGAAATTGCCAGTCCTGACAAGATCAATCTAAAATTCCTGGCTTCAATACTGAATCATGAATTGCATTTACATACGTTGGATCAGATCATTTCATGGATTACAAAATTAAAAACCAAATATGCTCTTGAGGTAACAAGCATCCCCCTGAACAAGGTATCCGGTTGGAAATATGATGGAAGGTCTGTTGTACACGAACAAAAAAAGTACTTTGAGGTAATTGGAGTTCATGTTGAAATTAACAACAGGGAAGTAATCGCATGGGATCAGCCTATGATAAAACCCGCTCAGGAAGGAATCATCGCTTTTATCGTTAAAAATATCAACGGAGTATGCCATTTTCTTGTCCAGGCAAAAGCGGAAGCCGGCAATCTTGATATTCTTGAATTAGCTCCAACCGTTCAATGCCTTACAGGTAATTATCGCGACGGGCAAAGTGAATATACAGTTCCCTTTATCCATGAGGTGATGGATGCGCCTCAGGAGAAGATTTGGTATTCAGCCATGCAAAGTGAGGAAGGAGGTCGGTTTTTTAAAGAACAAAATATTAATAGAATTGTCGAAGCGCCTGATGACTTCCCAATTGAAGTTCCAGATAATTATTGTTGGATGACTTTAAATCAATTGCTTACATTTTTAAAATTCAATAATTATTTGAATATCGCCACCAGAAGCCTCATTTCTACGGTGTCGTTTTAATCAGTATTGAGCTTTATGGGGAATGAAATAATAAAAATTGGGATTCTGGGATGTGCGAATATTGCAAAAAAATCTGTCATTCCAGCCATTAAATCACTTTCTGATAAATTTGAGTTGCTTTTTATAGCCAGCCTGAATCCCCAAAAAGCCAAAGATTTTGCAACCGAATTCAATTGCCAGCCTATGGCAGGATATGATGCACTCATCGATTCAAACAAGATCGATGCCGTATATATTCCATTGCCAACCGGGTTACATAAAGAGTGGGTTAATAAAGCCATCCTATCCGGCAAACATGTTTACGCTGAAAAATCACTGGCATATTCTTATTCAGATGCTACTGAAATGGTGGAACATGCTAAAAACAATGAGCTGGCGCTAATGGAGGGATTTATGTTTCTTTATCATTCTCAACATGATATTGTATTTAAACTACTCAGAGAAGGTAAAATCGGCGAAATAAGGCATTTCTCAAGTAGCTTTGGTTTCCCACCTCTTGATCCCACAAATTTCAGATATTCGGAAAAACTGGGTGGGGGGGCATTGTTGGATGCAGCCGGATATACAGTAAGGTCGGCCCGGTTTATTTTGGGTGATCAGTTTGAAATTAAGGGGGCAACTCTTTTTGTGGATTCATCAAAAGGGACCAATGTTTATGGAAGCGCGTTTATGACAAATTCAAACGGTACCGGAGCCTCTCTTGCTTTTGGATTTGATAATTTTTATCAATGCCGGTATGAAATCTGGGGACAAAAAGGGAAGATCATAGCCGAACGTGCGTTTACTCCTCCTGTAGAATTTAGTCCCCGGATCATTTTTGAAACACAAACTGGCATCCAGGTGATCAAGGCAGAACCGGATAACCATTTTGTTCATGCTTTTGAAGAATTTTATCATATCATAGGAAATAAAATTACCAGGGAAAAACATTATGCTGATATTCTCAAACAAAGCCATTCCCTTGATTTGATCAGGCATTACAGTAATATAACATTATGAGCCCACAAAAAATATCAGTAATTAGTCCGGTATATGGCGCTGCGGGTCTTTTACCGGAATTAATATCCCGTATCGGGCGTACAGTCCAACAAATCACATCCGATTATGAAATTATCCTCGTGGATGATAATAGTCCTGATGAATCATGGGAAGTGATAAAACAACTGGCAGAGAATAATAATCGGATTATTGGTTTAAGCCTGAGTAGAAATTTCGGGCAACAAAACGCACTCAATGCAGGATTTGATCATTCATCAGGAGATTTTGTCGTAACCCTGGATTGTGACCTCCAGGATGAACCCGAAAACATTATCCATCTTTTCAATAAAGCGAAAGAAGGGTTTGATATTGTTTTTGCCAGCCGGGTCAAACGGCAGGATGGA
>JAFGBL010000110.1 GCA_016933115.1 Bacteroidales bacterium
AATTATTATAGGAAATTCAACTAACAATTGAAAATCATCAACGATCAAATGAAAAAGCAGGATAAATTTATCAGTTACGCTCTGCCCGCAGTTTTGCCAATTGTTTGACCACCGGAAAGGGCATAACCCTTGAAGCTGCGTAATAAACCTTATTGAATGTTCCCGGTATACAAAGCGTTTTATTGTAATTCAATTGATCTAGTGAAATTTCTGTCACCTTTTCCGGGCTCATATGATGAATTAATTTATACAGCATGTTAGGATGATCCTGGTTTTGCCGGTTATGAAAACGGGTAAATGTCATTCCCGGACATAAACTTTGAACTTTAATTCCGAATGGTTGAACTTCCAATGCCAGGGCTTCCGAAAAATGATGTTCAAATGCTTTGGTTGCCAGGTATAAACTCCTTGAAATTCCGGGCGTGAAGGCTGCCAGTGATGAAACATTGATGATGATGCCATTTCGCCTTTTGATCATTCCTGGCAAGACCTCGTGGGTCAATTCAACCACAGTAAACATATGTACCGAAAGCATAGACCGGATGGTACTGATATTTAAGTTGAAAAAACTATGATCCTCCCCAAACCCGGCATTATTGATGAGTACAGTAATTTCATCTGTAATTTTAATCTTATCCAATAAACTGTCCCGGTAATCAATATCAGATAAATCACCGATGATTAATTCTACCTCAACCTGATAATCGTTAACGATGATTTCGGCCACTTTTTCAAGTTCTGATTTTCTGCGGCCAGTGAGGATCAGGTTAAAACCTCTTTGAGCAAACTTATGGGCAAAGGACAAACCAATGCCACTGGTTGCACCTGTAATAAAACATTTTTCGTTTGCACTGTTCATAGCTAACCAGGTTTATCATTTTTTTTTGAATTATAATATTTCTGGTAATAAAACATCCTTTCACCGCTTCTATTATACCGGATGTATAAATTTATTGTTAAAGTATGTTATTAAGACGTAAAAATTTCCGGGAAATAACCTGTTAAAAAGCAATTAATCAGAAAAAAGGAATAATGGAAACAGAGAATTAATTAGTATCCGGTCTTTTAGAGGCGGTTGGTATTCTAACTACAAATCTTCGATCAGAGTCGAAAAGAGCCTGATCAAATCTTTTTCCGCTTTAGCAGCAGTTGCAAGAATATCATTCAAATCAATCGGTTGAAGATTGCCTGGATCGCATTCATCGGTAATGACTGTGACTGCAGCACAGGGCAACCCCGCATGATTGGCAACGATCACTTCGGGGACTGTTGACATTCCTACCACATCAGCGCCTATACCCCTTAGGAACCGGTATTCGGCGCGGGTTTCCAGGTTCGGACCGGCAACAGCCACATAAACGCCATTGTGAAGGATTATTTTCAGGTCTTTGGCGATTTTTTTCAATTTATCGTTCAAATATTTGGAATAGGGCTGGCTCATATCCGGAAACCTGGGTCCCAGGTTGTTGTGATTTGGTCCGATCAAGGGGCCATTGCCAAGCAGGTTGATATGGTCATCCAGCAGCATCAACGATCCTTTTTTAAAATCCAGGTTCATGGCACCCCCGGCATTGGATATCAATAAAAATTTGACTCCCAAAGCTTTCATCACCCTCACCGGAAAAGTGATCTGTTGCATCGTATAACCTTCGTAATAATGAAACCTGCCCTGCATAGCCAACACGTATTTGCCGTTCATTCTGCCGTAAATCAGTTTTCCTTTATGAAATTCAACAGTAGAAACCGGAAAGTTCGGAATTCCCTGGTAATCCAATTCCTTTTCAATTTGGATTTCGTCTACCAGCTTCCCCAAGCCGGTTCCCAGGATGATCCCGATTTCGGGATTCAGAATTCCTTCATTTTTCAGAAAGTTTGCAGTTTCATTGATTTTGTCAAGCATGATATTTTATTCTTGTTGATAGCTTTACCCCAATTGGCAAATTCCGGCAAAGATACAATTGAGTTCTAAAAAATAGGAGTTCTTTAATCGGGAACATTACTTTTCTTACTTTTATAATTTTAAAATACTGAAATATGAAAAATTTATTGATCACAATTTTTGCTTTAATACCCATATTTTCGATCGCTTATACCGGCGAAATCATAGAGTCAATCAATTCTCCGGGCTCCTTTCCGACCGGCCTCACTTTTGATGGCAAAAACATCTGGCTGGCTGATTATCAAACCGACCTACTGTATTGCATTGATCCGCAAACGGGAAAGGTTGTCAGATCAATACCGGCCCCGGCCTACTGGCCCGAAGGTCTTGCCTGGGACGGTGAATTCCTCTGGAATGCTGATGTAAAAGGCGGGATCCCACTTTCGGAGAATTACAATGGTAAAATCTATAAAATCGATCCTAATGACGGTACTATTCTCAAAACGGTTCAGGCTCCTGCATCAACACCCCGGGGGCTTACATGGGACGGGCACTACCTTTGGTGTGTTGATAGCGATTCGGAAGAGGTGATCCAGTTCAGCCCGGAGGATGGAACAACCATTCGTTCCTTTCCGTCACCTGCTTCCGACCCAAGAGGAATTACCTGGGATGGAAAGTACCTGTGGATATCCGACCGGTTGAAAGATGAAATTTATATGGTGGAACCGGAAACCGGCAGTGTAATCATTATCACCGATGCGCCGGGTTCATTTACCAGGGATTTGTGTTTTGACGGGAAAAACCTCTGGGCAGTAGATTACCAGGAGGATAAAATTTTTAAATTAAAAATCAGGGATGGAGAAAAGTACCGGGCTTACAATGCACATAAAGCCAGGATTGTTTACACGCATGAAGTGACCAATTTCGGTCCGGGAGATATCAGGGATGTGGATATACACATTGCGATACCCAAAGACCGGCCCAGCCAGGGAATCGTCGATCCACCGTCATTTAAACCTGCTTATACCGACCTGGTAACCGATAAATGGGGCCAACAAACGGCTCATTTTCATTTCGAAAATATAAAAGCAGGTGAAAAGGTAAAGGGCGAAATGACAACAACCGCCAAGGTGAGTGAAGTAAGGTATTTTATTTATCCTGAAAATGTAGGATCGATGGATGAAATTCCTGCCGATATAAAAAATAAATATCTTGAAAACAATGATAAATATCAGTTTGACGATCCTATTATACAAAATGCATTGAAAGCCGCCATCGGAGACGAAACAAATCCATATTGGATTTTCAGGAAGATTTTCAATTACCTTATCGACCATATGTATTATGAAATGGTGGGGGGCTGGAATACGGCTCCAACAGTGCTGGCCAGGGGTAACGGATCGTGTTCCGAATATTCTTTTGTCTATATTTCCATGTGCCGGGCTGCGGGATTACCGGCAAGATATGTGGGATCGGTAGTGGTCAGGGGCGATTATGCCAGCATGGATGATGTTTTCCATCGCTGGGTTGAAGTTTATTTGCCCAATTACGGTTGGGTTCCGATAGACCCTTCGGGAGGAGATAACGAAAGGCCCCGCGACCAGGCCAATTATATCGGCCACCTGGCCCATCGGTTCCTGATCACCACGGAAAGCGGAGGAGGCTCTGAAACAATGGGATGGACATACAATTCAAACGAGTCCTGGACCAGCGAACCCAAAACATATATTGTAAGCGATCATTTTGCAGAATGGGAACCTGCGAATTGAAATAAATTTCCTGAAGAAAAAATATTCTAACGGATTTTGAATGAAGTGCAAATTTATTTAGCGTAATTTTGCGCTATATATTCTTGTTTTTTAAAGGAATAGTTTCGGGAGAATAGGAAAAGAAGTAACCATGCAAGAGAATTCTGACAAGAACAAAACCCAAAATAACGGTGGATTAATCAGTGAACATGATCATGGAGAGCTAGGACAGATCATCCTGTTGATTTTATTCCTCGTGGTTTGGTCGGCCGATTCGTATATTTTCTATTTTTCGACAACGTATCAGGTAATGTTGCCGGTATATATCCGTATTTTGATTGCCTTTGTTATCCTGATAATTTCTGCATACCTGGTTAGTACGGGAATCAAATATATTTTTTCAGGCGGTAAAAAATCATCAGGCCTGGTAAAAACAGGTATCTACAGCAAAATCAGGCACCCTATTTATCTTGGCAGCATTTTGTTTTACCTGGGGTTCATCATACTTACATTTTCAATATTGTCGATAGCCACATGGTTCGTCATCGTTATATTTTATAACTATATTGCACTGTACGAAGAAAAAATCCTGCAAAAAAGGTACGGAAATGAATATCTGCAGTATAAAAAACAGGTTCCCCGCTGGATACCGAAAATAGTTTAGGGTCGACTTTTATTTTACCTGATTTATTGATCCCGATACTAGATCTCAAAGAATTCTAAAAACGATTATTTTTGAGCTTATTTATTAATACATGAATTTACTACTGGCTTTCCTATTTATTCTTTTTGTATTCCTTGTAGGGTTGATCCCTTTTATGATGCTCTATTTATTTTCGGATTTTGTCGGTTTTCTTTTATTGAAAATTTTTGGCTACCGGAAGCAAGTGGTTGAAGATAATCTTAAAAAATCTTTCCCTGATAAAAGCAAAGATGAAATCTCGAAACTGTTAAAAAAATTCTACAGTAACCTTTCCGATGTTCTGATTGAAGGGATCAAATCATTCACCATGACCAGAAAGCAAATTGTTAATCGCCATAAAGTTATTAATCCGGAAGTGCTAAAAGGATACTTTGAAAAAAGGATCAGCATTATTGCAGTCCCTGCTCACTATAACAACTGGGAGTGGGGAAGCTTGTCGGGCGGTTTACAACTTCAACATAAAGCCATTGCGCTATATAAGCCTTTGAATAATCCCCTGGTCGACCGGTTTGTGAGATACAGCAGAAGTAAATTTGGAACCGAATTGACATCAATATATAAAACCACACAAAAGTTTGAAGAAAACAAAAACCAGCCGGTAGTTTATATATTGGCAGCCGACCAAAGTCCCACAAGAAGTAACCGGGTTGAATGGGTAAATTTTTTAGGCCGGGAAACGGCTTTTCTATACGGGCCGGAAAAATATGCCCGAAAATACAATTATCCAGTACTTTATGTAGATATTCAGCGCAGGAGAAGAGGATTTTATGAACTCGAACTAAAATGGATCGCTGAAAATCCAAGGGAATTGCCGGGTGGTGAAATAATCAGAAGATATGCCGGGGAACTTGAAAAAGCCATATTGAAAAAACCTGAAAACTGGCTATGGTCGCACAGGCGCTGGAAGCTTTCGCGTTAGTACATGCTTTCAATCAAGTCCTTAAATTGCTCGGCGATAATCCTTCTTTTAAGTTTTAGAGTACTGGTCAATCCTTTATTTTCAATTGAAAACGGTTCTTTCAGTAACCTGAATTTGACTACCCTTTCGTATGATGCCAGAGCTTCCTGAAGTAAATCAATTCTTTTTTGAATAAATAAATTTATTTCTTCATGGCTGATCATTTTTTCAACATCGGTAGGTATCCCCAATTGTGTGGCTTTCCATTTGAGGGCTTCCATGGCCGGTACGATCAGTGCAGTAATGTATTTGCGGTTGTCGCCGAAAGTAATGATTTGCTCGATGTATTTATCCTGTCCGAGCAATAACTCTACTTTTTGTGGTGAAACATATTTTCCCCCCGAAGTTTTAAAAAGGTCCCTCATCCGGTCGGTCATTACCAGGTTATTTTTCGAGGATAAATATCCTTCGTCCCCGGTATAGTACCAGCCATCGATCAGAACAGCCTCTGTTTCTTTGGGTTTTTTATAATAACCTTTGAAAACGGTCCGTCCTTTAACTTTAATTTCTCGGGTTCCATCAATTCCCACTTCTATCTCAGGCATGATTGTTCCGCAAGATTCAAATTCATATTCCGAAGTTTTATAGCAAGCAACTGTAGCAGTTGTTTCCGTCGCCCCATAACCATAATTAATGAACAACCCGGTAGCGTGAAAAAAACGAAGCAGGTCGGGTCGGATTGCTGCTCCTGAACATGGCATGGTCCTCATATTATTTCCAAAAATTTTCCGAAGTTTTTGTAAAACAAGGGCATCTGAAAATTTATATTTTAACTTAAGTGTCAACCCGGGTTCTTTGTTTTGGCTTTTTAATTCCGACAATTTGTGCCCGGTTGCAATGGACCAATCAAAAATTCTCTTCTTTATACCGGGCCACTTTTCGTATTCGGCTAAAATTCCTTCATGTGTCTTTTCGAAAAACCGCGGAACGGTGCACATAAGTGTTGGATTTGCTAGCGGGAGCTCATTAATTACGGTTTTTGGATTTTCAAGAAATACATTAACGGCACCGCAATGCATCATATAAAACGACCATGTTCGTTCGAAAACATGGCTCAGGGGAAGAAAACTCATTGAAACGTCTTTATCAGTCACATCCAGACGTTGATCATGGAGGCCAAAGCAGTACATGAAATTGTCATGGGTCAGCATAACTCCTTTTGGCTCACCTGTTGTTCCAGATGTGTATATGATTGTGGCCAGGTCATCAGGTCCTGCTTTTTCGAAAGTTTCGTCATAATGTAAATCGAATTTTGCCAGATCACCCAACTTTTTGAAATCCTCGAAATTCATACATCGGGCATCGTCCGAAGATATTGAATCACCAAAATAAACCAGATTTTCAAGTGTATCGGATTGGTTAAGCAGCCAAAATGCTTTTTCGAATTGTTCCTCATCTCCGACAAACAAAATTTTCATTTGTGTTTCATCCGAAATATACTTAAGCTGATCCTTCGAAGCTGTTCCGAAAAAAGGAACAACCACACTTCGGATGGCCAGAATTCCATAGTCTGTAATGGACCATTCCGGTCGGTTATTGCTAAAAATTCCAATATTAGATTCAAAGCCAAATCCCATAGAAAGCAAGGCTTTTGAAACCCTTTTAGATTCCAAATGCACCTGTTCCCAACTCATGGAATCATAAGTGCCGTTGTTATTATTTTTATACCGGTAAAAATCCTGAGAACCGTATTTTTCCATACGATGCTTTAAGAGGTGAGCAAGGTGTTGTTTCACGAATTTGAATATTGATTATTAGAAAGTGATCAGTTTTTGAAAGCCCGTCCAGATTTTTCAACTTGTTTTTCTTGGAAGTTTTGATGCCTTAACGCAAACTGTGGATTTCCCTGCCAAAATTATAAAATAATAGATACCAACAGTGTATAAACTTAATCTGTTTGAAAATTTCTAATAACAGGTAAAAAACGGGTGTAATTTATGAGTATGTTATAAATATGATGAAATTAATGTTTTGCTGTTCCATTCAAATTGTGTGTATTGAATCCGCTCAATCTAAAATCTTTAGGCTAAAAAATGAATCAACAGATTAATCAGAATAAAAATAAAACATGGAAACATAAGAAAATAAGCTGGTTTTATCATTAATTTTGTAGGGTATAAAAAAAAAGCAAATGAAAAAAGTAGTTAAACTTCTGTCCCTTGTTTTGGTTTTATCGGTTTTTCTGGGACAGGCAGGATACGCTCAAAATATTCTGAAAAAATTAAAAAACAAAACTGAGGATAAAGTTATAGATAAGGTGTTTGATGATAATACTCAATCACAGGACAATACTTACGAACAACCTTCATCCGGTTCCGACAGGCCATCCAATACACGCGGAGGAGGTTTGGAGAACACCAAACCGGATGTGGGGCAAAACATCAAAAACGCGGAAGCCTCCTTTGGTGATAAAAAATATGGTGATGCCAGGTATGCTGTAAGGCAGGCCATTATGGGGATTGAACTGGAAATAGGAGAAAACATCCTGAAGGACTTACCGGCATCATTAGAGGAACTTCCAAAAAATGAGGAAGAAGATATGGTGACCAGCTCTGGGATTGGTTTTGTAGGTCTTATCATCGAAAGAACTTACAGGAAGGACGATAAGCAAATGAAAGTCACCATTGGCAATGATGCAGGTATGCTATCCGCAGTTAATATGTACCTTGCTGCCGGAGGATATGCACAATCCTCTTCCGAGCAAAATTATAAACAAACAACTTTTAAGGATCACAGGGCGGTGATTGAGTATGATGAAAACTCTGGTTACAAGCTCAGTGTGCCTTTCGGACAATCTTCAATTTTGGTAACAGAAGGTGTAAATTATGAGTCGGAAGATGATTTTATGAATGCTTCCAACGAAATAAATATAGATAACATTAAAAAACAACTTGGGGAACAAT
>JAFGBL010000111.1 GCA_016933115.1 Bacteroidales bacterium
AAACTTCTCTCTTTCTCCCATGCTACAAAAGTAGCACGATTATTTAACTAGTGCGCCCTAAACGCTTATTCCGAAAATTATTAAGCAACTAAGAAGTAATAAACTTTTACGCAAAGCATTGGAAAATATTGAAACAAAGGAAGCAATGCTGAATGCAATTTATGCTTTGGTAAAAGAAATTGAAGAGGTATAAAATTTTAATTTCTAATCTCAAATTGAATTAAAATGGCAGAGCAAGAACAACAGGGGCAAAATATCGAGCAATTCAGGGAAGGTGTAGCAGAAAAGATTGAACAAGTTGAAAAACCGGATGAATTGCTAAGCCAAAGCGTGGAGCAATTGTCGAAAGTTGGCGGGTTTGATTTGATGGAAGCTGCAATCGACGGGATACAGAACCTTAATCCCGACAGAAAAGCCCGGAAAAAGATATTTCTATCTGAATCGTCAAAAAAAGAAGAACGCGAGGCATTGAAAAAAACGCTTCAGCTTTGGGCAGCTGTAATATCCTCATCCGAAAATGTTATGGAAATGGTTGAGAAATGTGAACAAAGCGCTACGGTTGCAGAGGAGACGCTTACGAAAAATCTTGCCAAAGCGGTTGAAGCAAGCAGAGAACTCGAAAAATCATACAGGTCGGTTGCTCTTTTCTTTAAAAATACAGGCAGTGATAAAATCAAAAATATATCTTTTATAAATATTGACCCCGAGCAATTAAAAGACCTGGACGATACCCGGTTTATTGACGCGATACGGGAAGAATTGGTGCAAAATTATGACAGGCTTGATTTACGCGACAATTACAGCCTGCTGGTTGTGCCTGGTTATCTTGGTTCGAACAAAGTAATTGAAAAATGGGCAAAAATTGCACATGAAAATAAAGTCATGCTGATTACAGATTTTGAACACCTTGATACGCCGGACGATGTGATGGAAATGTTTGAAACGGCAAACCTGACCGGTGGCGACATTTACCGTTCAAATGTCCTGATGGCCTGTAATTACCTGGTAGGGCGTGATAAATTTAAAGAACTGGGAGAGGAAGAAGTATTGTATATACCACCCTCCGGGGCGCTGGCAGGTACCATATACCAGACCCTGATGTCGCAGGTGGCAGCCGGTAAAAAACATGGTAGCCTGAGCGAAGTTGACGGGGTTTGTTTCGATTTGAAAAAAAGCGAAATTGCCAATCTGGAAAAATTGGGTCTGATACCCATGGTGAATGAATACGGAAAAGTTATGGCATTTTCGGCCAAAACCCTCTTTAATGGCGACAACCTGGGGCTTCAAACCTATTCCGTAGTCCGGGTCTTCGACTATGTAACCAAGGTATTAATGGATTTCCTGAACCGAAGGGCTTTTGAAAACTTCAATGTGAAAACCCGGAAAGAGATTATGGGGCAGATCCTCCGTTTTCTGGACAGCATTACCGGACCGGGAAAACTGATCGAGAAGTTTTCTATTAAACGATTTGAACAAGATAGCATACAAAAAGACCGGATTTATCTGGATATTCATATGACTCCTTATTTCCCGGCCAAAAGTTTTATGATAAAAATGGATGGTCAGAAAGGGGACGACGGTAACGAATGGGATACCGAATACGCGCAAAATTAAAAGCCATTAAAATAATGGCTTGTATTGCTTATGAATCCTAATTTGCAGATGTCAATCTGCAAAGTGTTTCAACTGTTTGGGTGTTTTAATCAGGTAAAATAAAAAATCAAAAATCATGTCATTCAAAGCTATCTTTAAGGTTGACGGTAAGGAATACCGGGTATTGAACTGCAGTTACAGCCTGCACCAGGAAATTGACAACACGGGCAGGCCCTCTTCTACAGCACGCGGCGGCGTGGTAAACCTTGTCGTAGAATCAACTGACGATACTTCTTTGCTGGCGTGGATGTGCGACAGTTATAAGAAACAAGATGCTACGATTACATTTAACAAACGTGACGAAGATTCCAAAATGAAAGAACTGGAAATCAAAGAAGCTTATATGGTGGATTATGAAGAAGCATTTGATAATTCCGGCGACGGGGCTATGATCCAATCTTTTTCACTTTCGGCACGAAGCATTAAAATGGGCGATGGCGACTTTGAAAATGAATGGCCGATGTGAAATGATTTATGAGAAAAAATCATGTCATTAACTGCACGGTTACATATTGAAGAGCATCCCCAGGAAAAAACAGGGATTAAAATCTTGTCCTGCAGTTTTAGTTTTTCGCAGGATGTGGACAGTAATGGCAAGATTGCATCAAACGTTCGGTCGGGGCTGATTAATGTTTCGATTCCGGGAATTAATGATACTGAGCTGATCCGTTGGATGTTAGGTAAAGATACCAGGCGGAACGGCAGAATCGTTTTTTCCGGGGTCATGGAAACAGGCCCGAATAAGACGCTGGAATTTGAAGATGCCGTTTTGGTGAGTTACTATGAATCATTTACCGACCAGTCTGATATGATTATTAATCTGGGCATTTCGTCCCGGAAAATCATTGTGAACGGGGAATCAAATGAAATGTTCTGGGACCCCGGCCCCGATTAATCTTAATTTCCGTTACTATGTCCGTAATTTCAAAAGCAGAGATACAGATTAACCGGAAAGCCTTAAAAAGCTTTCAGCATATCTCTGTTAATCAAAACCTTTACGGTATTGACAGATTCGAAATTACCTGCCGGTACGATGCCCTTGAAAAAGCCGACGCTTTTTTGATCGAAAATTCAAAGGAATTCCTGGGGGCGCCCATCTTGATCCAAACCAAAATTGATGTAAAGGGTGAGGAGAAGGACGGGATTACTTTTAGAGGTTATGTGACCGGGATACAGAGCACACGCAGTGGCATGGCCGATTACGACCAGGTGGTCATTTCGGGGGGCAGCTCTGAAATAGCGCTGAACCGGAAGCCCACCAACCGGGCTTTCCTGGATAAAACCCTGGAGGAAATTGTTGAGGAAGTACTGAAACCATACCCGTTAAAATCGCAAATATCAACCAGGAATAAATTAAGGTTCCCATACATGGTACAATTCGAAGAAAGTGATCTGGAGTTCCTGAAACGGTTGTCTATTCGATATGGGGAATGGTTCTTTTTTACCGGGCAGGAACTTGTTTTCGGGGAAATGCCGGTTGTTGAAAAATCGCTGACAATCGGATCCGACCTAACGGATTTCAGGTATGAGCTCCGGGTAAACCCGGTGAAGTTTAGTCTTTTTTCTGTTGACCCGCTGAAGCTTGATGTCTATAATTACCAGTCTGGAAATAGTAAGACAGAGACTAACCTGGACCTGTACGGGAGGTATGCTTTGGATAGGTCAAAGCAGCTTTATACTGAAGAAGGCAGGGACTATTACGAGCATTTAAACGTGGATGAAACCCAGTACCAGCAAGGCCTGGATAACGTTGGCGAAACCGAGGAACTCAGCGATGCTGTAAACCTGGCCGATATTTCCGGTTCGTCTGTTGCCGGTTTTTTATCGGCAGGGATGCAGATAAAAATAAATTGCCTGGTGAGGGATGGCAAAAGCAGGACGGATTACGGGAAATACCTGGTTACCTCGGTGCAGCACAGCATTGAAAATACCTTAAACTACCGGAACCATTTTGCGGCCATACCGGCCCAGCTTACCATTCCCGAAAACACCGATCCGTACTATGTGAAACATACCTACCATCAGTTAGGGAAAGTGGCCGACAATGTGGATCCCAAAAAACTGGGCCGTGTCAAAATCAGTTTCTGGTGGATGGAGGACAGGCAAATGACCCCCTGGGTGAAAGTGGTGACCCCTTACAGCCATCAAAGCGCCGGTTTTTATTTTGTGCCTGCCATTAACTCCCGGGTGTTGGTGGGTTTTGAAGATGGCGATGTGGAGAAACCTTATTGTATAGGAACATTGTTTGACGAAGAGAACAGCCCTGATTCGGCATGGGCGGGGAATTACGACAAATCCAATGCAAAAATCCACGCTATCCGGACCCAAAGCGGACAAACCATCGAATTTTATGATGAAAGCGGAAAAGAAAAGATTCGTATTTACGATACCAACGGGAAAAATGAAATTACCTTGGATAGCGCCAATGGTGAAATCAATATTAAAGCTAAAAGTAAGTTGGTTATTGAATCTGGTGATAAATTGAATATCCAGGCCAGGGATATTGTAATTAAGGCAGATAGCGGATTAAAAATTGAAGCCGGACAGGCCCTGGAACAAAAGGGAATGGACATTAAATCTGAAGCCAGCTCCGGATTTGAAATGAAAGGCACGAATGTTGAAATCTCGGCCAATGCTTCTTTAAAAGCCGAAGGGAGCGCCAGCGCTGAAATCTCTTCAAGCGGGATTACTACCGTGAAGGGGAGTATGGTAAAAATAAATTAGAAACTTAAAATCCTAAGCTATGCCCATGGCAGCCAGAGTTGGTGATATGCATACCTGCCCTATGGTAACCGGAACAGTACCTCATGTGGGAGGTCCGATTTTACCCCCCGGTTGCCCCACCGTGTTAATTGGCGGCATGCCAGCTGCCCGAGTTGGCGATATGGCTGTCTGTACAGGCCCGCCAGACAGTATTGTTATGGGGTCCACAACCGTTATGATTGGGGGAATGCCGACTGCCCGGCAGGGGGATACTACAGTGCATGGCGGAACGATTACTTTGGGTTGTCCTACGGTGATGGTTGGGGGGTAATGCTGATTACTAATCTGTACCGGATTCTTTTTTTGAAAAGTTAATTCTATTGTTATGGACATAAAATTATATTCAGGGCATATTGATAATGATGATAGATTGAATATTGAGCAAGAAAATAGTTTTAGAGGTGGTTTCAAAACAGTTCTCCTGCCAAGTGGATTCATCTTATGGCGTTTTTTATCCAAAAAAATGGATAACCCTTTCCGCGCCTATTGGATTGATCGAAAAACTATGATGAAAATCATGGAGTTATTACACCAATATGGCAATTTTTCAGAATCATTTAAAAAAGAAAATATAAGGAACAGTTTGGCAATGCCAAGTAATTATTCAAAATTGAATTGGCGTATAAAAATAAAATTAAACAAAGAAGTTATTGCACATATAGGAGTAACTGGATCGCAAAAGATGTTTGAGAAACAGAAGGCAAACATATTCCCATCATTTAGTGGGAATACAGTTGAGAAAACAATTGAAACGCGAATGGGCGGTTGTTTTCAGTATGTAATTCCAAGATTTCAAAAATTACCTGTTAATAATGAGTGGGCAAGAATAGAATTATTCGTACATCTATGAAAAATTGCACTTTGGGAAACATAAAATTCAAAATGTCCAACGTTTTTAAATTTTGGTGCAAAGTTGACGATAAAAAACTTTATACTGATATACCAAGACACAAAAAATATCGCATAATATAATTAAAAACCACTCAAAGCAGCCTTAAATTTCTTTTGATTTACATGTTGTTTGTTTAAATCCACACCCATGGTAGATTTAATTTTGTTTTTTAACAATAAGGTTAAATCATGTTTGGCCCATTCTTCATTGTTATTTAATTTGAAGCTGTCCATTAAATACAATTTATAATTAGTCATTAATTCTGCTTCATTCCTGTAATGAACGATTATTCTTTTAGCATCCATAATGGCATCCTGACGGCCTGCTAATACCATTTTATCCTTAATATTAAGATCAAAGTATCCAAACCTGCTTTCAGTGATGTAGGTATCTTTGCTTAAATCCTCTTTAAATACTTTAGCTATATATGCGTTTATATACCACCAGCAATAATTAAATTGATCATGCATTTTTGCACCTCGCTCAAATGCAATGGCTAGGATTAGAGAATAAAGGCTAACCCCTCCTACTACGATACCAGTAGCGGTAAGAATACCAGAACTTACTAATCCGGCAAAAATTCTGGCTCCATTTACACTGACTGTAAGAAATTTCTTTAAAACAGGGGTGCCTACTCTTTCGGCAATTTTAGCCCAACCCAGTTTTGAGGGGCCAAAATTTACACCACCATCTACTTCTATGCTTAACTTTTTTCCATTAGAAAGATTAATTGTGTCCTTGCCTTTTATCTTTACAAAAACGGGCAGGAAACCTATATTTAAACCTCCATTGGCTGTAAAATTGTCAGCTAATGGTATGCTTGGTGATTCAATTTCAAAACCAAAGAATCCAAGCACCGATGCCATATATTTCTTCCCATCGCCGGACTGAATAGCCGTAATAAGCTTCTTTAAATTATCTGACTCTGCTTTTATTGTAAATTTTGAATTAAGATCATTGCCAATTGAATTACTCAAACTATCAGTAACACTAACACCTTTATTACTTATACTTATTGCATGCTTAGTTTGAGATTGCAATGGAATGGTGCTTACACCAAATTTATAACAATATGCGATGTATCCGGATTCTATAATATCCGATTCTATTTTAAAACTATGCTTGGAAAAATAGAAGTTAGGGTCATTATAAATATGTGATTTTATCGTTTCAAAAATAATTTCCTTAAGTTTCATTTTTTCAATAATTGAAAGTTGTTTTTACAAATATGTTCTCCGAAGATTAGTTAATGAAATTTACTACATAATCCCCACAAAATCAATAATAAATTGACGTATCTGAAAGTTAGATTTCATATCAGACTTAACGCTTCGGGGAGAACAAACCATTTTTCTTTTTCGTAAAATGGAGGTAACCAAAAAATAACCTTTAAAATGAAACCCTGGGCTAAATTAATCTCAGTTC
>JAFGBL010000112.1 GCA_016933115.1 Bacteroidales bacterium
GCTGCAGGATTTTTGACAGGGATTTCTGATCAACAGAGAGGTTTTTCAAAATACCTTCAGTGCAATATCTGAATTTTACTTCTTCCGTAATATGATCATTGTTGGAAGGTAAAATGAGAGCCGCTGGTTTTGTATGCAATAAATTTCTTAAACTACTGGTTTTTATAAGCTCAATAATTCCCCCGATAAACAAAACAAATGCATTGGCACCTGAATCTACCACATTGGCCCTTGAAAGAGCGAGCAACTGAGTTTTGGTATTGGCAAGTGATTTTATAGCCACTTCGTGAGACCGGATAAACAACTGGTTGAAATCAGAGATTATTTCGCGGTGGTCGTATATAAAATCCGACCATTCCCGGATAACGGAAAGCATGGTACCTTCAACCGGATTGGCAACAGCTTCATACATGTAAGGGATAGATTTTTTGATACTTTCAGCAAACTGAGGAATGTTTATACTGCTCAGATTACCGGCTTCTTTACTAATCCCATAGAGAAACTGGGCAAAGATGATACCTGAGTTACCACGGGCATTGGTCATGGCATTTTCCGCAATCAGCCCGGCCGTAATTTTATAGGATTTGTGCGGATGAATGGAATCAATAACAGATTGTATGGTAGTAGCCATATTGCTGCCTGTGTCACCATCATTGACCGGGAAAACATTTATTTTGTTAAGGTATGCCTGATGCGCAAGAATATTCCTGGCACCTGCAACAAAGGTGTAATACAGCCTGCGGCCATCAACTTCTATAATTGGTGGTGTATTCATCGGTCTATTAAAAATGTTGTCCGAGCCAGAAACGTTTAAAATTATTTCCTGATTTATATAAAGCAATTGTAGCGTACAAACAGGTAACGAAGTTACCTAAAATCATGATTGAAATGATCCATAGCAACGCTTTCATCCATTTTTCTTCGCGGTAAAGAACCCACGCCGAAAATAAAAAGAACCCGATGTAAACATCAATTAAACTCACTTTTCCCCATGCCATCGAAAACAGAATGCTGCCTTCTTTGAAAAAATCGCCTGCAATAAACCCGTAAGCAAGTGTAAAGAACATGATGAGTGTTGCTGTAACTGCAAATATTTTAGTTACTTTCATAGTGAGATAAGTTATAAATTACGTGAGTTAACATAAGGTCGAAAGAATAAACTTAGCCCTTTATCAAAGGTAGGCGAAAAAGGAGGAAAATAAATTTTCTGATCAGGTATTTCTTTATGATCTTTACCAGAGACTCTTTCTTTCATCAGTTATCAGTAAATCAGATTATTGCAGGCTAATGTTTTTATTGTGTTTTGCGAAGATTATCTGAACCCGGCACTTTTCTTATCAAGCAGGGAGATATCTTCCGCAGAAAGTGAGAAAGTCATTGCTCCGGCATTTTCCTTTTCATGAGATTCTTTTTTAGCACCGGGAATGGCCACCAAAGTTTCGCCATGAAAATTAATCAGCCAGTTGAGGGCAATCTGTGATGATGTAACACCATACTTGATGGCGAGTTCCTGAACCGTTTTTACCAATGGCCTGCTCTTTTTCATGCCTGCTGGTCTGAAAAAAGAAGAATATTTCCGCATACCTATGTTTTTTAACAAGTTCGGGTTATCATGAAACTTACCGGTAACCAATCCCTGTGCCAGCGGAGAGTATGCGATAATGGTAATTCCAAGCTCTTTGGCAGTTTGCAGTATTCCGTTCGATTTTATTTTCCGGTCGAGCAGATTGTACCTAACCTAGTTGGAAACCAATTGAATGCCATGCTTCTGAAGAGCTTCCCATGCAGATCTCATTTTTTGTGCTGAAAAATTACTTACCCCGACATACCGTATCTTGTGTTCTTTTACCAACCTCGCCATGGCTTCCATTTCGGCTTTTTCGTTCGAGAAACCCCAGGGCTGGTGAACCTGGTAAAGATCAATGGGGTAAGGTGCAAGAGACTCTAAGCGCTGATCAATTGTTTTCAGGATATTTGAAGCAGTTCTGAACATGGGCCACCATTTGGTAGCCACAATGATTTCGCCCGGCTTTTTACCAATATCCTTGAGAGATGCGGCCAGTGCTTTTTCGGAAGCCCCGTTTCCATAAATTTCGGCTGTATCGAACCAGTTGATGCCGCCTTCCAGGGAGATTTTTACTATTTGCTGAATAAGATCATCTTCCATTTTTGGCCAGAATTTTCCGGCCATGTTTTGTTGCTTGCTGAACTGCCAGCAGCCTAAACCGATTGGCGTTGTCATCAGATCGGATTTCCCGAGAGATCGCAGAGCAAGTATTTGTTTCATAATAATTCCAAATAAATTATTTGGGTGAATGTTACATTTTCGTTTTAAATTTAACCGGATGCTATCTTTTTAATCATTTCGCTGAAAATAAAACTGTGAAGGGGTAAAACCGAATACCAATAGAGCCTGCCAGCTAATCCCAAAGGCCGGAAAGTAGCTGTTTGAGTCAGGATATTGTGTTCATCAATTTTAAATTCCAACCATGCTTCGCCGGGTAATTTCATTTCGGCGTAAAGCAATAATCTTTTTTCGCCCCGATCCGCATAGAGCACCCGCCAGAAATCCAAAGCATCACCTGCTGCTAATTCAGTACCACTTTTTCGGCCTCTTCGCATGCCGACTCCACCCGCAAGTTTATCAATAAAACCCCTGAATTCCCAAAGCCAATTCCCGTAATACCATCCTGTTTTACCACCAATCGACCATATCTTGTCAACCACACTCTGGCTGTTATTAATTTTGGTTTTACGAACATCTTTAAAACAACCATTTACCGGAATTTCAATAAATTGAAAAATTCCTTTTTGCAGCAGATCAGTTGTCTGGGCATCTTTCCAACTCGACACTACCTGGTTTTGCTCAATTTTATCGAAAGCCAGTTTTATTGAGGTGTCATAATCGATTAACGAAATCCCAAGCATGGAAGCTAAATTATTCGGTGTGCAAATCACTTCAACTTTCATGCTGTTTACCAGGTTCTTAGCCAAAGCAAACGATGTGGCAGTAACGAAATATAGCCAATAGGATGATATTTTGGGAGTCATTACCGGTACAATAATTATTCTCCGTTTCAGCCCTCGTATTGCGGCAAACCTCAAGAGCATCTGTTTGTAACTTAAAATATCCGGTCCGCCTATATCGTAGCTTTTATTAAATGTTTCGGTATTTCCTATCACGCCGATTAAAAATTCGACAACATTCCGGATAGCTATGGGTTGGCATTTTGTCTCGAGCCAACGAGGAGTGATCATCACGGGAAGTTTCTCAACCAGATCGCGAATAATTTCGAAGGAGGCACTGCCTGAACCCACAATAATGCCGGCCTTTAAGGTAGTGAGGGCAAAGTTTGATTCCGCCAGTATGCTTTCCACATTTTTTCGCGACGACAGGTGTTTCGACAACTCCGCTTCATTCACAATGCCACTTAAATAAATTACCTGCCGGGCATTGGTATTTTGTATCCTTTCGCGGAAATTAGTGGCACAAAGCTGTTCCATAGTTTCAAAGTCGCCGGTTTGTGTTGACATAGAGTGAATGAGGTAAAAAGCCACATCAATGTCATTAGGGATACTTACAAGACTGTCTTTTTTCAGAAAATCAGCCTCAATCACGCTTAAATTTTCGGTTTCGTAATTTTTTGTATTAAAACGGTTCTTATCTCTCACGCAACAAACCACATCATGTCCGTTTTGCAGCAAAACCGGTAAAAGTCGCCGGGCAATATATCCTGTAACACCTGTGAGTAGGATTTTCATACCTTAAACTTTGAGTGAGGACATTCCTCCGTCAACATGAAATATCTGACCTGTAATCCAACTGCCTTTTCCCGAAAGTAAAAATTCTGCCATATCGGCAATATTCTCAGGCGTACCCGTTTTTTTTAATGGATGACGAAGTGCATTGGCTTCCCGTTTCTGGTCAGTGTTTAACATAGAAGCAGCAAGAGGCGTATCGGTCAAGGAAGGGGCGATGCAATTTACGCGAATCTTTGGAGCATATTCTGCAGCCAATGCCCGGGTTAAACCTTCAATAGCACCTTTTGAGGCTGAAACCTGTGTATGAAAAGGAAAGCCTGATTGTACGGCAACCGTTGAAAATAAAACAATGGAAGCATTTCCAGCTTTTTTCAATTGCGGGATTGCCGCCTGGATTATTTTAATAGCTCCAATTACCTGCAGGTTGAAATCATCAACAAAACCGGATGGTTTTATCCGTTCAAAAGGCCTTAAATTTATACTTCCGGGACAATACACCAAACCTTCCAACGTATCGGGCAGGAAATCGAGGGGGTTAATTTCGTCAAGTACATTAAGATAATGATAAGTTATTAAACCAGCATCGGGTTCAGGTTTGTTTTTGAAGTAAGTGGCAAGCACCTTATGCCCTGAACCGACCAATTGTTCAGCAAGTTTACTGCCGATTCCTGAGGATGCTCCGATTATCAAATAATTTGACATGTTAATTACTGTTTATTTAAAAATGAGGAATACATCCAGACTAATTTTTCCTGTGCCCGGATATAGTCACTCATCAGGGCATTTGTTCCTTCGTCTCCGGCATCAGCAGATAAGAGAAGTAATTCGCGTTGCAGAATAATAATTGTCTGGAATGAATCTAGGATTCCACCAACAGCTTTAATGCCATCACTAATCTGCTCACTCTCTCTGATTTTTGAATTCGTTCTATAATCTGAATAATTGTGAGACGGAGTATGTCCTAAAGTTAAAATCCTTTCGGCAACTTCATCAATTTTCAGGAACAAATCATTGTAAAGTTCTTCGAATTTTACATGAAGTTCAAAAAATTTCTCACCTTTAATATTCCAATGATACCCCCGGGTATTCTGGTAAAAAATAGAGTAGTTTGCCAAAAGCTCATTTAATTTTTCAGCCAGATGTTTGGCTTTGCTGCTGTCAATTCCAATTGAATTTAGGTTTTTCATCTCATTAGTTTTTTAAAATTAAGGAATTTATAAATTTAAAGTGTCATAGTCTATTTGTATTCGATCGAAATGATAATTTCATTTCTTCGGCCAACCAATTGGAAAGGAGAATTATATCCTAAAAATCTCGCGTTTCCAATAGTTTTTATGCCTTTTTCCATTAAAATATTCTGAAGTTTTTCCGAGTAGATCTTCAATTCCTAATCAGAAGCAAATCCACCAAATTGAATAGCGGCGACATATTCATCCTGTGTTTCTTTCAGGATAACATCCGAATTATTTGGCTTTGGAAGGTTTGCCAGGTTATAGGATGATGGCATCACAAAACTCATGGTCGAAACAGTATCATTGATATCCATATGCACCGGCGAGGTCATCGAAATTTGTTTTTTAACCTCATTTCCGCCGAAAATATAGTCAGCCAACTTCCGAAATTCCGGACCCGACAATTCCTGATATGTTTTTGCTTTCGATTTGATGGTTGCATGGGTTGCTGAAGGATAAAATCGGATTTCGAAACTCAGGTCTTTTTGAATAACTCTGTAATTCTGCTCTTCGGCTTTATTATCTAATGCCATCATATATGATCGAAAAATAAATAGAATTACAATTATAACTGAAGCACTTATCAAAAATATTTTCATTTTGTTTAATAATTCTTTTAATCTATTAAACAAATGCAACCGATGATTTGTTTAATTATGTATTATTAATTTTAAACAAAAGTAAATCTATGAAAAAGTTATTTGTTATGTTATTTGCATTTGTTTTATCAATAAGTGCATACAGTCAAGGAAAAGATGTTGTAGATATTGCAATTGGATCTGCCGATCATACAACTTTGGTAGCTGCGGTAAAAGCGGCCGATTTAGTAACTACTCTAAAAGATAAAGGTCCATTCACCGTGTTTGCACCGACCAATGAAGCTTTTAACAAACTGCCGGCAGGTACCGTTGAAAATTTACTGAAACCGGAGAACAAAGCTCAGTTGGCTAAAGTTCTTACTTATCATGTGGTGAGTGGTAACCTTGATGCAACCGCTGTAGTAGCTGCAATTAAAAGTGGAAATGGAAAAGCTGTTTTAACAACAGTAAGCGGTGGAAAATTAACCGCCTCAATGGACATGGGTAAAGTGAAACTGACCGATGAATCGGGCAATTCTGCATTTGTTACTGCTGCTGATTTAAAAGGCACAAATGGAGTTGTTCATGTGATTGATGAAGTATTACTCCCTAAATAACTCACTTCAGGTTTCCATTAAGGTTTAAACTCCCTGAATTCATTTTCAGGGAGTTTTTTCTGTTTTGTGCGCGACGTGAACGCTCTCAAAAAGCACTATTGATTTTCAGCGAATTAAGAACTTAAAAATTGCCATTTGGGTCATGCAGAGTAATTTTGGGATATGTTTATCCGTAAAAATAAGAACCGCAATGCCTCATTCAGTGTCCAAATTGTTCAAAAGAACAGGCGTAAAAATAAAGTCATCAAAACTGTCGGAGTGGCTCATACACAGCGTGAGGAAGAACTGCTCACCTTGCTGGCAAAGACAGAACTAGAGAGGCTCCAGGGAAGCCAAAGCCTGTTTGTTGAACATGATGATCTGGTCGTTGACAACTTTGTCGAAAGCATCTCCAATGATCATTTTCAAATAGTCGGATCAGAATTGATCCTGGGAAAAATTTATAAAAAAATCGGTTTTCCGCAGGGTGGGTCATGCGATTATTTCAAGAGATTGGTTTTGTGCAGGTTAGTTTATCCTGGCAGTAAACTAAAGACCGTTGATTACTTCAGACAGCATTTGAATCTTGATGTGAGTGTTTACTCCATTTATCGGTTTCTGGATGAATTGGCATCCGGCCTGAAGCAGGAGATAGAAGGAATATCATTTAACTACACAAAAAAGATATTACGTGGCAGAATAGGCGTAGTATTCTATGATATGACCACTTTGTATTTTGAGGCATCTGAAGAAGATGATTATCGCATTACAGGCTTTTCAAAGGATGGTAAGCATCAACAACCCCAGATCATGATTGGCCTGTTGGTCAGCAGTCATGGATACCCGATCGGCTACCAGATATTTGAAGGAAATACATCAGAGACCAAAACATTGATCCCTGTACTGGAATCCTTCCAAAAAAAATTTGATCTGGATATACCCATCATCATTGCAGATGCCGCTCTTTTGTCACAGAAAAATATAGAAGCTCTGAGAGCCGAGCATTATGAATATATTCTTGGTGGAAGGCTCAAAAATGAAACAGATGCCATTAAAGAAAAGATCCTGGGCCTTGAAATAAAGGAAGGCAAGCCATGTGAACTGTCTTCGCCCAATGGCAGGTTGATCATTACCTATTCATCAAAACGAGCGCACAACGACCGGAAAAACCGGGAAAAAGGACTAAGAAGGTTAGAGAAAAAGATAGCAAGCGGCAAACTTTCCAAGAAACACATCAACAACAGGGGATACAACAAGTACCTGAAGCTAACAGGAGATATAAATATTGCAATCGATTATGAGAAGTTCCGGGCAGATGGCCTGTGGGATGGATTAAAGGGATATGTGACCAATACCCGGTTAAGCAAAAACAAAGTGATAGAACATTACAGCCAGTTATGGCATGTTGAAAAAGCCTTCCGGATATCCAAAACAGATTTACGGATCAGGCCCATTTATCATCGGCTCAAACGCAGGATCGAGGCGCATATCAGTATCTGTTTTACAGCTTATACTATCTACAAAGAACTTGAAAGATCACTCAGGAAAAATAAAATATCCCTATCACCAGAAAAAGCCATAGAAAACATAAAAGAAATCAGGCAACTAAACTACTTATTGCCAAAATCAAAACAGTTTAAAAGCAAGCTTCTAAAACCAAATCATATTCAATCACAACTCCTCAATATGAAAATCTAAAAGTTGGGGCATGCATTGAACAAAACAGGAGATACCAGAATGCTCAGCCTAATCACATGAAATGAAACTAAAATCAGAACTAAATATGATACACAGATAACTCATTTTATTGAAAAACTAAATCTGCCGCACTAAAGTGGAGATGTCAGGACATATCGCTATATTTCCGGTACGAACCTTGAACGGCTGGAAAGCAAGGACCTATCAGATTTCAGTTTCAACCTGACCCTTAAATTCGGAAAATTTTAAAGAAAGCCATCAGAAAAGGTAAGCAAGAGATATCAAAAGTTTGTCCATTGTGATATCTTCCCCCTCTTTCAAAGCCATGTAATCGGTCGAATGGCGGTAAAATTCAAAATGATTATATCCGGCATTGATACAAAAATGAGCTACTTCCCATCCGATCAACATCGACATCCCCAAACAAGAATAGGATTCATCGCCTACGTATGTCCTGCGATTGATAAGAAATTCAGGATTAAAAAGGAATTTTCCATACCTGATACTGGCTCCTGCCAGGTAATCGATATATTTCATTTTAAATTCAGGCCGCAAATCCTTGTTGGAAGGCACATTGTTTCGCAGTGAAAAATAAATATTGTATAAAACATCATACTTATCCTTCGTTCGGTCCAAATAAAAATCGCCTAACATCAAAGTGATAAAAGCAAGGTTCTCGAACTCTTCGGCCAGTGAAACCCTGTTTTTTTCAGATTCTACAATTCCTTGCAGGTCGCTGGTATTAAATGTATAACTGGAATAAATCTTATGGGCCGAATACATCCCCTGCAGACTCAATACTTTATAATTGATAAAAACTGAAAGATCATAGGCAAAAGGATAATTTACGGTGAAATAGTCTTCTGTTCCGATAAAATTATAATAGCCGGCCAATCCCAGCTGAACCCGGTCGTTCTTGGCGTTCAACGGAAAGCTTTTAATTAGCTGCAATCCGGGACTAATTACCGTGTTTTTACTCTGTGCATCATAGACTCGGATAAGCATTGGATAAGAACTGCTATAAAATAGCGGGATTTGTGTTTTCCCCGAAATAAAGGCATTTAATGCAATACCGATCTCCAGGTTTTTAAAATTCCTTATTCCGGCCGAATCAAATTTCATCCGTGAAACAAAACGGAAATTATCAAGTAAATTGGGGATTGTATTGAGAAAATTAAGGTTTGAGTATGATTGAGTGCCGGCAATAAATTTTTTATTTTCAGGAACAGCATTGCGAAGGTTGTAGAACAAATCTGCAGATTCATGAAAATACTGACATTTGGCAGAAAAGAAAGAAAAAAGCAAAACGACAGGCCAAAGCCAAATTTTCATCCTGATAAATTTTATTTTAAAAGTAGATTTTTTCTAATCAAGCAGATAGTTTAAAATTTTAGTCCCCGATCCGATGATCAGGTTGAGTTGGTTGTTGTTGTTCAAACTACCCACAATAAAGGGCGAATCACCTGAGATATTTTGATATCTGTCAGCTTTCCCGTTTTTATCAAATATTACCACTTTATTTTCCTGCCTGAACCATACAGCGATAAAGGATTCTCCATTATTCTCAAAAACCACAGGTGTACCGGCGAATTCCGAATCAAATTGATGTTCCAGGATTAAATTCCTGAACCGGTCGAATACCTTCAATTGATCTCCATCAATGAATATAAAATCCTGTGTATTATTACCCGTAAAATCCTCATACAGGAAATAATGATTTGGTGAAAATTCCCCAAAGTCAGTCTTGCTGATCTTTCCATCCGTTTGGATGTATACCAGTTTCCCGCTTTGATCGGTGGTTATAAATAATCCTTTGTTGTTTGTATTATTGATATGGATCCCCGAATTCATGGCTTTTTTAAAATCTTTAGGCAAATCGATCCTGGGTTCTCCCCTCCTGTTTACAATATTCAGTTTCCCCTGTTCATCGGTAATGAACAGGTAATCCTTTGTTCCGGTGGAGAGGAAATTTACAGGTTGGATTACCCTGCTTGCAGCCTGAACCTTGATCCACCCTTCCACCATTTCCGCTTTTTTATTGAAATTGTAGATCCTGTTATCTGCCATGGCCAGTAAAATCCGGTAATCCTTTTTCTTGTCATAGTCAAAAACGGCAAGCGGATTCGTCGATTTTGTAATCAGGTTTACCGGGTATCCATCCACATAATTTCCGTTCAAATCAACCAGGTAAAAATAGTTTTCTGTATTGAACAGGTACTGATACTTGCCATCGCCATAAAAATCGATCATATAAATTTCGCTTTTGGGTTGCTCAAGTACCGGGATTTTCCATTTGATCTGACCGGCATGGTCGATCAGATACATGTTATTCTTTTTATCAAAGGCAATAACATTCCATTTTCCTGTATTGTGATTCTGAATAAAACACGGTTGGGAAGCTACTTCCGTTTCCAGTTCCACATCCCAGGCCGAGGGATTTTCCACGAGGTAATCGGGATTGTATTTTACGTAGAAATTGGTATAAAACATCCGGTTGACAAAACTGAATTGCATGGCAAGGCCTTCAAAATTCCGGATGATCGGGTCATTGTCCGAAATGGTATTTTTTAATCCGGGTGAAAGATAATCCGTTAAAAAATCACTTGCATTTCTGATGTTACAATAGAAATAGATATTCGACCTGTCGGAAATATTGTTGGTGAACGTTTTATAATTATAATTTTCGGCCAGGGTTTTTTGAAGGTAAAAGTGATTGATCAGGTCGGTCAGGTCGTCCACATCGTTCGCAAAAACAATATAATCTTTAAATGGCAGGTAATAGTGTTCACTGATCCCATTGAACATCGAACCAAATATATACTCTGTAAAATCCTTCAGATTGATTTGACCGATCAGGTATTCACCCGAAGTTTCTGAAAACGGACTCAAACCTCTTTTTCGGTCAATTTTTTTGGAGATTGACTTTAGATTTAATACAGCTGATTTAATATCGTGGCTGTGGATAACAAGGATTGCTCTATCCTGTGCCGGGTAGTTTGGTGGCCTCTTGACCAGGGCTATCTCATTACCGATCCAGGAGATAACTTCACTCTCAAGGTTGATGTTAAATTCCTTTTCAAAGTCGGTTGACTTTTCTGAACCTGATAATTTAAAATCCTTTGTTTTCTTCAGCTGGGAATAAAATTGCCTGAAGCTCTCAAATCCCACATCGAAAAGGAAGGAAACATCATAAGGTAAAATTTCAGGGATTTTAATCTCCTGCGGCTCTTGCTCGAACAAATTGAGCAGTTGCCCGGCCGTATCCTTTGTAATTGTATAACCATTCAGTAAAAGTTCATTGTTGTTGAACAGCAGGTCGGTTTCAGTCCAGTCGGCAAAATAAGGGAGATTTTTTGTCAATTTTTGATAATCTTCATGTATTAAGCTATTTGCCAAATTTGTAAATCCCTGATAATTCAGGTAAAGATGCGCATCGACATTTTTCCCCGCAGTAGAAGCCATTTTTCTGAAGTTCTTATCTCTGCTGATGGACTCCCCCAAATCCAACTGATCGATGGACTTTTTTACCTGTTCCTCGCTGAAACTGCCTATAAACAAACTCTTGTAAACGGTATAAAAAAACATTTTTTTTAATTTGGCAATATTCACCATTCGGATGCTAGCCATCCTGTAATTTCTATTAAGTATGATACTTTGATCTCCATTGATATCCTTTACAAAATTGTCGACAAGAATACCGGGATCAACAGCCGGTATTTCCCCGATATAAATTGGGTCGACAGGTTGATTTTGCTGAACATCCATTGCAATAATGAAGTTTTGCTCCTCAAGAACCACCTGAATTTCATCCTTTGAATTAAAGATAGAATCAAAATATTGAATATGCGTATGAAGCAATTTTATTTCAGGTAATTTAGCCAACTCCAGCCAGAAGTCTGTTTGATTGGTTAATTTATCAAGGAATTTTTCGGCACTATTAATTTCAATGAATAAACCGGTTTCAGGTGGAATGGCCTCATAGGCTGAAGCTGTGGGATTTTTTACAGAACGGTAATAGGAATAGCCAAAATATAATCCGATTGTAACCACAATTAATATTGCGCTCCCGAAAATATATTTCAACACTGCCGACATGTCCGACAACGGTTTTTGTTTTTTGATCGTAACAAATATAGAATAATTAAAACGTATTGAATTGATTAATTCAAAAACTATCCAACAATTAATTGTCAGTACAAAAAAAGGCCGGCAAAGCCGGCCTTTCAAAAGACTGTTTTAGCTAATAGGAGTATTATTCTGTTCCTCCACTCAACTCAGGAACATATTCCGACACTTCGTCGTAGGTTGAGATTACAATATCTCTGTATTCTTCGAAAAATTTCCATTTGGAACCTTCCCCATGTACCCCTTCATAATCTTTCCAGAAGGTATCTTCTTTATCAAAAAATGCGTAGTTCTTAAAACCAAAACCGATGGCTACATCCCTGCCTGATGGCGATGAAAACTGGGTGCGGTAAACTTCAAAATAATTGGGATAGTTTTTTTGTTTGTAAACTTCCACTACTTTTTCTAATAAAGCGTTAAACCGGTACATTTCCATTGTTTTGATATCATAAACCGTCCAGATTTCCTTACCTGAGAATGAACCTTCCGGTGAATAGGATACCTTATCATCCATTTTCCAGTATTCCCCTTCGGAAATTTCTTCTACATATGGCATCACACTGCTCATCCAATCTTCCGTATGCTCCTTTGATTCTGGTCTTGAATCGAGCTGGGTAAAAGTACACGGTCCCATAACCCAAACCCATTCACCGGTATGAGGGCCGGTATTGGCCATCCAAACAGATGCTTTGTAAGGGCCTTCGTTGTGATATTTCTTGTTATGAGATGCCATGGCATCTCCAAGTTCCTTGAGTTTATCAGTTTTGGGTTTGATGTACATCATTTCGTACATTTTGTATTCTTTCTCCTGGGATAATCCGACAATTACAAATGCAGTAATTGTAAAAAATGTTAATAGTGATTTTTTCATAGTCATTTTTTTAATGTTACATGATTTGGTTTAAATATTAGAAAAATAGAGTTTGAATATTGTTGGTAAAAATTTTTTTATACGGTCTTTTCATCAGTTTACCATAAAGGGTGGAATTCTCAATGCTGAGTAAGGCAGGTGATCCGGGTTGCAAAATATAATTTTGATTAGCCAACGTTATTTAGAATGATTCTAAACAAAAGTAGTATAAAACATAAATTACATTTTTATATTTAACAAAAAATTAACAAAAAATTGTTGATTTTCAATAAACTAATCAAAAAGGGAAATGCGCGCAGTCGAAATGATTGCAAGTTTTAGAGGATATTATTTTTCGCAAACGACAACAAATTCACGAGATTCAGAGGAAAGACCGGATTCGTGAAAATCACCGTAGATTCTAAATTTAGTGAAATTGGATAAATTCAACAAGTGCTCTAATTCATACCTGAAAAATAATCGCAACTCGGTTTTCCAGATTGCCTCATGTTCACCGTCATCTTCGTCCCATACAAGCCTGAAGGTGATGTGGCTGATCTGGTTCACCGGATCGACGTTCATTGAACTGTACCTTGTCAATTTCTTACCCGGTGCATAAAAACCTTCAAAATCCGTAAAATTATCCAGACCTTCCACCAACATCTTCAGGTTTGGGACGAATAAATCGAAAATGAATGCGCCTCCCTGTTGCAAATGCTGATAAACCTTTTCCAAAGCCAGGAGTTGATCTTCAGTTTTAACAAGGTGCATAAAAACCCGGAAAGGGGCAACAATCAAACTAAATTTCCGATCAATATTCATTTGGCTTACATCCTGAATCTGTACCCGTTGCTGTTGATCTCCGGGAATCTTATGTTTGATAATATCAATCATTGCCGGGCTGATATCGATACCATAAACGTCAGCACCTTTATTCAATGCTTCTATAA
Organism: Bacteroidales bacterium; assembly: GCA_016933115.1. Lineage (GTDB taxonomy): Bacteria > Bacteroidota > Bacteroidia > Bacteroidales > JAADJA01 > JAADJA01. The sequence continues at coordinate 13,792 of JAFGBL010000112.1, forward strand.
ACAACCTTCCGGTTCCCACCCCCACCTCCAGGACCGGGCCTTTTGCATTTAATATCTTGTCAAGGAAATAGTGGTGGTCGGTTTCATTCCTGAGAGACTCATAAATGGTATCATAAAAGCGGGCAAAGAAAGCAGGATATTCCATGATGCTCATTATTGAACAATAAACTTCGCAGAAAATCTATGATCACCGGCAATTACTTCACAAAAATATAACCCCGGACTCCATATTGATACATTTGAACTCGTCAAATCCAATCTAATTTCGCTTACTTCCTTATGTAAATTGTTCAGGTTCCTTGATAAAATCAATTTTCCCTTTGAATCAAAAATATTTAGCAGCAACGGATGAATTTCAATTAAGTCCAAATCAATATTAACAAATGAAGAGGCCGGATTCGGAGAAATCCTGATGGGTGATTGATGGTTGAATTCAGTGGGTTTAGCCCCAGTATAAACCGGGGGATAGGCGATATCCACGATTACTCCTTCGACTACGGTCAATCCGTAAGGAATTTCTTCCGGAAGCAGGTACCAACCGTTATAAGCGCCGCCCCAGCCAAAATTCAGGTGGAAATATTCATCGGTGTTGTATCCGTCGATTACGAGGTTGTGGCCCATGGACCATGCCGGATCGACCACGGCAAGATGAACAGGCCGGGCCTCCATCATATGATGCGCAAGGACAGTATAAAGGGTAGTATCCGTATCATCCATCAAAACAGCTTCTGAAAATCCAAAACGTAAAAATGCATTATATGCCTGGTTCACGCCATAGGTACCTGAAATACTCGAAGTATAAACCTGTTTGGCAGCCACCCCACAAGCAAAATTCAACGCGGCCTTTTCATTGGTCTTAAGCGGTACCTGATTGGCGTAACATTCGGCCAGGGTATCCATGTAAACATTCAATTCAGGGAATGAAGGAAAGTCTATTGCTTCAAAATCATCATCAATCCAGTAATTTCTGCCGGAATAAGAGTGATAATAATCATCGGCATCGGAAAATTCGGTTTCATTGATGGTTTTATAATAATTGATGATCTGGGCCATCGCAACGGCCGGACAACCCGCAATGCTTCGCTGGTTTGTAACAGGGTCCATTGGGCAAAAATTATTGTAAGGGGCATTTTGCGTCCAATTGGTTTCGAGCCAACCACCGGTAACCGTTGTTCCTTCAGGGGGCCATTGCTCAAAAAGCCTTGCATCGGAATCTAAATCACTTTCGAGAATCTTCTTCCATTCTTCTGCCCCTTTTTTACGAATTTCGGGGGAGATCAACTCAGCATAATCCAGGCGATTGATGATATCAGCTTTAATGAATTCAATAAGGATATTGTTTTGATCCGAAGTTCGGAAATCGTTTGTGAAAGAATAAGCAATGACCGGAGGCAATTTGATATCGGCCGCAACCATAATATATCCAACAGGTACTAATTGAAAAGCATAAAACAAATCCTTGCCGTCTTCATCCCTGTAAATTTCAACAGTTTTTACCTGAAATTCTTTTTCGCAATGGAGCGTTTGTATTTTGTGAGATGCAACTTTGCTGGCCGATTCCAAATCAACATTAGATGCAAAGGAATTCAAAATCAGCATAGAAAATAAAGCGATAAAACTAATGGCGATGGAGGTTTTCATTTGATGAAAGATTAATATTATTCAGGCAAAAATAATCAAACAATCATGCATATTGATTTTTTTTAAATATTTAGAAGTTTTCTAAATATATATTTGTTTGCTTAACTCTTCTAATTTTGCGAAAATTACAACTTGATAATTTTCAAAATGACTTTGTCAATATACTCGGATGAATATTTTATGAAGGATGCTTTGAAGGAAGCACAGAAAGCCTTTGAAGCCGACGAAATACCCATAGGTGCCGTAATCGTTTGTAACAACCGGATCATCGCCCGGGGGCACAACCTTACCGAAAGGTTAAACGATGTGACCGCCCACGCAGAGATGCAGGCATTTACGGCTGCATCGAATTTTTTAGGCGCCAAATTCCTGGAAGAATGCACCCTGTATGTTACCATTGAGCCGTGTGTGATGTGTGCCGGAGCCTCTTATTGGACCAGAATTGGTAACATCGTGTATGGTGCAAAAGATGAGAAAAAGGGGTTTTCTAAAATCAAGGGGAAAATATTGCATCCCAAAACAAAACTTAAGGCAGGTGTGTTGGAAAAAGAGTGCGGTGAATTAATGACCCGGTATTTCAAATTAAAAAGGTAAAAAACAATTTGCGATAAAATTACCTCTCCTGTAAACAATGGAAAATATTATTTGTTATAGGAATCAAAATTCAAAAACAAGATGGAAATATATTTTGACGGAAAGAAAAAAGTGTATGCCAATGTCAACGGCTATACAATTAAAACGGACCAGACCCTGCGTTCAGGAGGCGATGGTGAATATCCTGAGCCCTTTACTTTATTTCTGGCTTCCCTGGGGACTTGTGCCGGAATATACGTAAAAAGCTTCTGCGACCAGCGGGGCATTACCGCTGATAACATCCGGCTGACCCAGGCGCAAAATTATAACCCGGTGAAAAAGCTCATCGACCAGGTTGAGATTCAAATTCATGTCCCTGCTGATTTCCCTGAAAAATACGAGAATGCGGTGATTCAATCGGCGAGTTTGTGTGCGGTGAAAAGGCACCTGAAAGATGATATTGAAGTCAATGTAAGGGTAATTCGCAATTAACCGGAAATTGCATTAATATCTTCCCCCGTAATCGCGCCAACCGGCTACCTGAATATAAACGGTATCTGCAAAACCGTAATTTAAAGTGCGGTTGTCAATCGTATTTCCATTTTCGTCTACCTCCACATTTCCCCAATTCCCACGGGTAATTTTGTACTCCGTTGAGCCGTTCTTTGCTGGTAGAGTGATAAAAGGATTTCCATTGGATAGATATTGAAAAATCAAGTTTTTATCTCCCGGATTCCATCCATTGAAATCGGGTGCAAGGTAAATATGGTCGGTTTGGGGAGTTGTAACCGGAAGCTCATTGATCACCAGGGTTACCCGGCCAGGTTTAAGCGGAGGAATATCCTTCCAGTTAGCAACATCAATAACTACGGTATCTGCATTCTCGAACATCAGGTTACGGTTCGGAATATCCGATCCGTATCGGTCAACCTCCACCGACCTCCAGGAGCCACAGGTGATCTTGAACCCGAACATATGACCGCCCCGGGGTATATTCAGGTAATAGTTGCCGTCCTGCTCCATTTGAAACCGGTATCTGTTTTTCCCCGGATTCCATCCACTGATATCGCCGGCGAGGTAAAAATCAGCATCTATTGGTGTGGTTGGCGGAAGTTTTTCAATCTTCAGGGTAACTTCATAATCAAAGGGGTTGTTCAGGTCCTTCCATCCAGCTATGTTCAAAAATACAGTATCAGCTTCCTGCAGGTTAACCACCCGGTTGGAAATATCAAATCCATATCGGTCGACTTCGACAGTCGTCCAGGGCCCACGGGTAATTTTATATTCCAGGTTTGCCTTTTTCCTGGGAAATGGATAATAATACTGTCCTTGTTTATTCTTCTGGAAAATATAGTTCCGGTCTGATGGAGTCCAGTTGTTCAGGTTGCTGATCAGGTAAAATTCCTCACCCGGAGGAGTCGACTTTGGCAGGCTATTAATGATAAAAATGACCCTGTTCGAAAAGGATTTACTGGGTTTGTCAACCCATCCGTCAATGGCAATTTCGAGCGTATCCTGTAGACCGAACTTCACCTTACGGTTTGGAATAAAATTGCCGAATTCATCTGATTCGGAATTGGCCAGATCGCCCCGTGTGACTTTAAATTCAAGTTCAGATATACCGGGCATCCGGTCGATGGTCAACAAATATCGCCCGATACTATCTTTTCTGAAAACACCATTTTCATTTGGATTCCATGCATTAAAATTGCCGGCAGCAGCTATAACTCCATCCATGGGTGTACCACCCGGGATGCTGTCAATCACAATTGTGATCCTTGGGCAATTAACAGGGTCCAGGTCATTCCAGCTCGCAATCTGATCGGTTACCGTATCCTGGCTTCCCAGAACAATCCTGCGGTTATCAATCTCATATCCGCAAATGTCTTTTTCGACCGTAGTCCAATCACCACGGGTGAATTTATATTCAACGGTTCCAATACCCGGAGGTAAATTGATAGACCAGGTGCTGTCAATGGGATTGAACAGCATCAGGTACTTTTCATCACCCGGATCCCAATTGTTGAAATTTCCGGTTATGTACACCGGTTGATTGGCAGGCGTATTGGAAGGAACAGAATCAACCCTTACCACCACTTGCTTACAAGCGGTAAAGGCCATCAGAAAAATGGCTGACAAAATGAATATTTTGTTACAATTTGATTTCATTACTGATCCATCCATTTTAAAAAATCGGGAACCCGCACCCTGCTGATTAAAACCGTATCTTCGGTTTTAGGAACAAGTTCCAGGTGCAACCGGCTGTTAAAATATTTACTGATCTTTTCAATTGCTTCAACGGTGACAATATAACTCCTGTTGGCCCGGAAAAACTTTTTCGGATGCAGCAGGTTCGTCAGTTCATCCAGTGAAGGATCGACGATGTAGCGATTATTTTTTAAAGTGATCAACATAACCTCGTTGTCTTCTGCCCTGAAATAGGCTATTTCATTAATATTTACATATTTTATCTGATCACCTACCCTGGTAATGAACCTTTCCTTGTATTCGGGTTGATTTATTTTAAGTAATTGCTCCACTTGCTTCATATCGATGACCATCTGTTTGCTTCCGAATTGTTCTTTGAGGATTTGCAATTTTTTTAATGCACTGCTCAAATCCTCAAACCTTATCGGTTTGAGAAGATAGTCGATGCTGTTCAATTTAAAAGCCTGGATGGCATACTCGTCATAAGCTGTGGTAAAAATTACCGGAACCTTAATTTCAATCTGCTTGAAAATATCGAACCCCAGGCCATCTGATAACTGAATATCCAGGAAAATCAAATCCGGAGCATCATTTGACTGTAACCAAAGAACACTGTCTTCCACCGAATCGATGCATTCACTCACCAGCACCGACGGGTCGGCTTTCTGCAACAAGCGTTTCAGCTCATTTTGTGCATGCGGTTCGTCCTCAATGATCAGTACATTCATTTTTGTTCAATTAAAGGGATCCTTACAATAAATTCGTCATTTTTTTCATCAATCAATACTTCCTTATCTGTCAGGTAACCATAGCGGTTGCGGATATTCCGGATGCCCATTTTACTCGAATATCCGGGAGTTTCCTTTCGCTGCAGGTTATTTTTAACCACAATGTTATCATCCTCCGTATAAATATCAATTGTCAAAGGTTTCCTGACTGAAATAATATTGTGTTTGATAGCATTCTCAATAAGCATCTGCAAAGTCAACGGTGCGACGGAAAATTTCTCCTTTGATTTATCAACATTTACATTTACCAAAAGGTTCTTTTCGAACCTGAGTTGAACAAGGAAAATATAAGACCAGGCCATTTCCAGTTCTTTCTCAAGGCTCACCAGTTCCTGATCCCGGTGTTCGAGGATATAACGGTAAACATCGGATAATTCCCTTACAAACAACTCTGCCTTTTCCTGGTCCAGGTATATAAGCGAAGATAAAGTATTCAGGCTGTTAAACAGAAAATGCGGGTTCACCTGCGCTCGTAAAAACTCGAACCGGAACTCCGCATTTTCTTTTCTGAAGCGTTCCAGTTCTGCCAGTGAGAACCGCCACTTCTCCAATAGAAACATGCTTAAGTCAACAACAGTAATCAATAATATAATGGTAATATCAAAAACCAGTATAATAATCTCATCCAACAAATTTACATAACTGAAACTGAAAAATGTCAGGAGTATGATCCACCGGACGATTACCGTAAAGAAAATTGCCACGATGAACCCAAATAACCATTGATAAAGGAATCTCTTGTACGGGTTTTTGTCCCACCCAACATGTACATTAAGCCTCTTGTTGACGAATACTATCCCTTCCAGTACCAGGAAAGTCAATATCAAGGTAAACAGGTATGAACGGATCGGCTGTAATAGCTCATAATTTCTATAAAACAGACTGTACACCACATCCAGTAGAAAGCGAAATGCAATTCCAAGTAAAATGTACAATCCCCAACGGATCCATCTGTTTTTCAAATACCTGTCCATGATTTTATTCCCGGGCCTTTTGAATATTTCTCCCACCAAATGTACGAATTTAGTGATAAGGTTGATGATCAGGATTTCAATGAACGCATGTTTTTAAATAGTTTGATCCGGGTTTCCGGTTCTCATCTCATTTCGACAGTGCGACCGAGGATACACCCTTCCTGACTTCCTTTGAATAAACCACTTCCCTGTCCTTTAGTACTTCGAAAGTGTAAGTACCTTTGGGCAATTCGGTGATGTCGTAGGTAATCTTGTTCTTATTGGACTTTTTGATCCTGTCATTGTAAAGCAGTGAACCTTCGTCATCCTTTAACCTGACATCCACCTTTTCGCCATCGGCTTTACTCAGGATCAGTGTTACCTGGTTATCGGCCGAAGGATAAAGATTGCAAACGACGTTTTCAGCAGTTTCGGTTTTGGTTTGGTTTACACTTGCATTGTTCGATTGAGCAAATGTGATCGTAGTTAAAACTACCAGGGCTGTTGTTAAGACTAAAGTTTTCATGATTTAAATTGTTTGATTGTGAAACATTAAATAATTAATTACAAAACCAAAATTACATCACGGATAGCCCTGACGAAACCAAAAAACTGGGAAGTAAATTAATCGAACTGTGAAATGAAGAATGGGGAAGGTGAACTTAACTTTATTTAAAAACCGATTTCTTTCAAACGCTCATGCAGGTATTCACCGGCAGTGATGTCTTCAAATTGCCTGGGATGATTTTCATCCACACATTCCGGAAGGCATGAAAGGTCCATTTGTGATTTCGGATGCATAAAGAATGGAATGGAATACCTCGGGATATGGAGCTTGTCTTTAGGTGGGTTTACAACGCGGTGAACGGTTGATTTTAGTTTATCGTTGGTCAATCGGGAAAGCATATCCCCGACATTTACGACAATCTGCTCGGGCAGCGCGGTAATGGGTATCCAATGCCCGTCCCTTCGGAGAACCTGTAATCCGTCGGAACTGGCCCCCATGAGCAGAGTGATCAGGTTAATATCCGTATGTTCTGCTGATCTCACGGCTCCTTCAGGAATATTTTCAACATTGTGGATGGGAAAGTAATGAATAGGACGCAGAATACTGTTTCCATTTTTCACCTTATTATCGAAATAGTTTTCATCAAGCCCCAGAAATAAAGCTACCGCTTTGAGGATGTCTATTCCAGCTTTTTCCAGTAATTGATAGACTTTAGTACCGTAAATTTCAAAATCGGGATATTCACCTGGAAAAATATTTTGCGGGTAATAAATAACCTCGCGGCAGAGCCACGAGGTATTAATTAGGAATGGTTTATTATTTTAATCGCTGCAAGCAGCGGGGAATATGAC
>JAFGBL010000113.1 GCA_016933115.1 Bacteroidales bacterium
ATTCAGAAATAATCTTAGTGGTATTCAATACGGTGTGGCAGAAATAATGGATTACCCTGTTATCTATGACGACCAGATGTTTTTCTCGTATGATCTTACCTCCTCAATACCAGTTCTGTGTATTCACGAAACGGAGAACAATCCCTACCTGAATGCGCTTTTTATGTCGGATAGCATCTTTCAGATTACAAATTCGTATGAACGACAACTAGATTATTCAACCCTTTCAACCTATCCGGTAATCATCCTCGATGGATTATCCCACATCTCTTCCGGTTTGCGGGAAGAATTAACCAAAGTGATTCAACAAGGAGGAAATCTGATCCTCTTCCCTTCCGGCCGGCCCGAAATGGATAGCTACGATTCTTTCTTTCAAACAATAAATTCTCCTGCCTTCGGGAATCCCGACACCACTTTCTTACGGGTTGATTATATCGCTACTGAAAGTCCTGTTCTTGCAGAGATGTTCGACCGCAGATCCGACGGATCAGTGATACTCCCGGAACATGCTGACCTGCCTGGGGTGTTTTTTCATTTCCCCGTCATCCGGAAAAACCAGTCAGGTATCGAAGAATTGCTCAGTCTCCAGAACGGTCAGCCATTTCTTTTTTCACTCCCTGTTGGAAAAGGGTTTGTATATGTATTTACCACACCGCTCGATCTAACGAAAACAAATTTCCCAAAACACCTGTTATTCGTACCTGTCCTTTTCCAGATCGCACTTAACAGCCAACACCTTCAACCCATTTATTATTACTCCGGGATGGATGACCCAATCATCTTCGGGAAAGATTCAACTTCAGAAAAATCCCTCTATAAAATCCGTAAAAATGACTCTGATTTCGAAATGATCCCAGAAAAGTGTCAAAAAAATGGACACTTCTGTTTATTTCCACATGGACAAATTCAGGAATCAGGCTTGTATCATATTGATAATGAATATATAACAATGCATGGCCTGGGCTTTAATTATCATAGAAATGAATCCGATCTAACCTTTGAAACGATCCAAACATTGGAAGAGATGCTGGAAAAAATCCACATGAATCACTATGAGATCCTGAAAGACACACCCGCATCATTGACAACAGAGATCATCCGGCTGCAACACGGAACACCGCTCTGGAAGCTGTTTTTGATCATTTCACTTACCTTTTTTGCCTTCGAAATTATCGCAATTCTTCTCTTCCGGAAAAGATCCTGAATGACTTTTCTATCCTTTTTGGGCTAGTGTCCAAAATTTGGACAGTAGTGTCCAAATTTTGGACACTTTTTTGATCATTCTTTGATGCAAAATTTTATATTACTCTGATTATGTGCTCTTTACAAATTTGGCATGTTTTTTGACATACAAATTCCCAAAAATTATGCGGATACTCATAGCCATTTAATAACCACAAAAAAAACTAACACCATGAAAACACTTAACTTAATCAGCCTGCACAAATCGGAACTTAAAAAAAACATGATGGCCAAAATTAAGGGAGGGGCTGATGTAAAATGTTATTGCACGATCTCCAGCCCATTCTTAACAACAAAAACCTCCGGCGGTCCTGCAGTAGTATGCCTCTGCAATACATCTACCAGTCAGGCAGGATTACAAAATAATCACTGAAAACAAGTTTCCTTTCTGTCAGATCCCATCAAACAGTATGTGAAAATATTACCTTTGCATCTCATGTCAATGGAAAAATTTTTTTTTGAACTACTACAAGCATGAAACAAGCGGTCTTTTTTACGACTGCCAAAGGTAACCACTATTTTTACAGTCCGTTCCGGAAGCAATTCATCCTTTGTCATCCGCTTATTGATTTTTTTTATCATCTCGAACAGAAAAAGATTTCTGTTGTAACCTGGATGCAATCACTCGACCCAACGCTCCCGCTCACCCTTGACAACGGTCTGTCCTTCACACCGGATTCCATACATGACCAGGTAATCAAATATAAATTTTATAAACGTTCTGGCTATTTTAAATCTGTTAATTCATTGAATTTTAACGGAAAAATCTTACCCTCCACCATTGAAAAAAATATCGGTTCCATCCAGCAGGTCATCTTTGAAGTAACTGAATCCTGCAATTTCGCCTGTTCATACTGCACTTACAGCAAGTTTTACAACAATAAGCCCAGAGGGAATAAAACATTCCGGTTTGAGGATGCGAAAAAGATCCTCGAAACCATCCTTTCAAAAAGGGAAAAAAAGAAAAAAGATGTTCTTATTGTCAGTTTCTATGGGGGTGAACCATTGAAAAATTTTTCATTTATTAAACAAACTGTTGAATATCTTAAATCATATTCCAGCAATCAGACAACCTTCCGGTTCAACATGACTACCAACGGACTTCTGTTAAAACGATATATTCCTTTTTTGGTTGAACACTCCTTTGACATCTCAATCAGCCTGGATGGGGATGAAATTGCCAATTCGTTCCGGAAGCTTAAAAATCACAATCCCTCGTTTCCAATCATCCATCAGATCATTGATGACATACGAAAAACATATCCGGTCTTTTTCGATAAAAAGGTCAGTTTCCTTTCGGTTATGCACAATAAAAACAATCCTGCCTCTGCGTACAGGTTTTTTCACAATGAATATAACAAGTCTACCGCTACCTCCGATATTAATACACAAAACATCGCTGAAGCATATAAACAGGAATTTTATGACACCTTTCTTGCAGATCCTGTTCGTGACCCTGCAGAGAAAAAAACCATGAAAACACTTCTGTTGAAACACCCGAAAGTCAAAGAACTATCGTATATGGCTGAAAAATATTCGGGAGTCTTATTCGAAGATTATTATCAATTGATGAAAAACCATTCGAATGGAAAAGCAACGAAAAGCTATATCCCAACCGCCACATGTTCACCCTTCTCACTCAGGACCTATTTCACGGCTGATGGTAGTATCCTGCCTTGCGAGCACATTAACCGGATATTTGAGATTGGCACCTGGGCAAAAGGGGAGATGCGTATCGATATTACCGGAATTGCCAATCAATATAATCACTATTATCAAAAGATAAGAAAATACTGCGAACAATGTTACATGGCGGAAAATTGCAAAGAGTGTATTTTCCATACCGGTATTGAAAATGAACATCCTCAATGTGAATTATTTATGAATAAACATAAATTTGAACAATACCTGTCCGGGAATTTTTCCACCATTGAAAACGACTATGCTCTCTTTCTAAGAATCACTGATCATGCCTTTAAAGAATAAAAGACCTGACTACTGGTTTTACCTTGAACCAACTGTCCATCTGCTTGTTAATACCACTGGCTCCGTTCTTTTCTATCAAAGTTTAACCAAAAAGATCCTGGAATTCCATGACGAACCGGTAATTCACGCTATTGCCCTGCAATTCTCAAAACCGCGAGCGGGTTATGTAATCCCGTTGTTCAGATCAGATCTCGAAAAAAAAGAGGTCAAGATCCTGATCGATGCCCTGAAAAAAAATTTCATGGGAGATATTCTTGATACCCGGTTTTCGACCAG
>JAFGBL010000114.1 GCA_016933115.1 Bacteroidales bacterium
AAATTTGAAATCTCTTACGCCGGGATATCCGGCAGCCGCTCACCGCATGTCACCTGAAGCATCAGCGGCGGCGTAGGTTTCAGCTGGTAAATCGTCAAATCGTTAATCAGTCTCCGCCGTCCTGTCTTTCAGCAGATAGTCAATTATCCCTGATGCATCGTACGCTGAAACCATCCTCCTTGGGTAAGATGTCCCTGTTCAAGCCCGGGTCGGTATAACTTAGCCAATGGGGCCATGCTAACCAATTGTCCGACTCTGACGACGTCCACCAGCCTCCATAGGCGCCAACATCGCCGAAGTAATTATCATCGTAGTAAGCTCCTCCTGGAAGACTTGAGAAACCGAACAGGTCGGTTCCGTTGCCATTTTCAAACCATCCACTGGTAGTTTTCAGGTTCGTTCCGGCATCATAACCACGATATTCGTTTGACAAATCCCACTCCGGATCACCGATACCATACTGGCTATCCACCGAACCTTCCAGCACTTTATATTCCTCATCCGTGGGCAGGTGCCAGCCCGGTGGGCAAATGCCCATTACACCGTGTTGGATGGAGTATTGCATCATCTCATTCCACTGATACAGACCGCCGTACTTGGTACAACTATCGGGTACATTATTGTAACAGTATTTTTCGATCGTTCCATTGTTCGATTGGCTTAAACTCCCGGAGATCATCGTCCCAACATTCAGGTTTTCCTTTAGCCAGCATTGGCTGAAGACCTGGATGGTGTTGTACACCTGTCCTTCGTATTCCACTGTTGGCATTCCCGGGCAGGGGATGTTTGTGGCGAACTGGAAGGTGTAGGTCTGGCTTTCTTCCGGGGAATCCAATATTCCAGACTGCCGGACGATGAGATCATTGGCTTGTAAAGAGTTTTTCAAAACGGCTTCTCCTGCTTTTGATCCCATATAATCCAACCGGCAACTCTTGCCATTCATCGGCCCCGTTGAAACCATCCTAATGCTTCGGCTTATTCCTTTCCAACAGGCTGTGAAGAAGTAAAGGTCGCCACCGCCGGGATGGAACCTGAAGGTATGAAGTCCTTCATCAAGTTGCCGGTCGGTGCGGAGAACGACCTTCCCCTGCAAGTCGGTTATCACCATATGTACTTTCCCTGAATGAGGGATGTAAATTGAGACTTCACTCCGGTCTCCCATTGGATTTGGATAGTTTTGATAAACAGTAAATGACGAAATATCATCATTCAATTCCAGAATGCCTACCGTGGAGAATGTGGCATAACCGACATAAAGCAGCAAATCTCCCGGGCTGATTTCAAGCAATAGCGTGGTGTCTGGCCAATATATTATGGTTTCGCCCACCTGGGTGCGGTTCATGATCCTGATGCTGTCTAATTGAACATAGGCTGCGTTGTCGATAGCAGTGAAATTCAAATCAATGGTGTTTTGACCCATGGCACCCGAAATAATTCCGGTAACGAGAAATAAAAGTAAAATTTTTGCTTTCATAAAACATTGTTTTAATTGGTTAATATTCTATGATCTATTGTAAGACTTTTTTTATCCTGAATAATTCATAAACATTATTTCGCAACAATTTTACATCATAAAACTACGCATTTTTCATGCATGTACTGTTGAAGCCGGCAATTATTTGATGTCATGATGGGTTTTTGGTCTAATACTGACATAATTATTCCATCCGGATATATGGTATTGGTTTTTTGGTGTTGATTTTGTAAGTCAAAGAACGTTGGTTTTTGTGTGTTTGCCCACTATGTGCGGAGGATTTCAAACATGGCAAAGCACTTTTCAAACACCCATCTTGCGTAAAACGTAACAGGCAATTCTATTTTCACTTTCGTTTTCATGATCTTAACCCTGGCAGCAACTTTTATTAGCTTAAGTTGAATGGTTTTCATCGTGGCCTTACAGAATTCTGTCCCTTTAAGGACTTCATTTTGAAGAGTATGGATCAAAACATAGGCGGCTGAATGCAAAAACAACCTGAACTGGTTTGCCATAAAGCTATTGCATAGCCTGCCCCGCATTTCGCGGGGACATCCTGTCGGAGCGAAGATATGTTTTATGGTCTTTTATCCTTAATTCGGCAGCGCCCCTTGCACAGTAGCACTGTTCGTACAATGCCTTTGCCCTGATATTGGCGATGTTGCTGACAATAAAGCGGACATTGGCCCCCATGCTGCTTTTTTATTTCCTTCAGACCAGTCCATAAATTCCATAGAGCAAAAATGCGAATCCCCCCTCAGGATGATCAAGGTTTCGGGCCATCGTTGACGAAGATAATTGATCAGCTTTTTGGTCAAAGAAAACACATTGAGGCTTTTGCTGCGACGGCCCGGTTTTCCAACCGGCACATGGTAGGCTGCGCTGCCAGGGATTGTTCCTTGCCGGAGCATATTTTCAGGATGACATCATGGCGCAGAGTATTGCAATCAGGATTTTCCTTGTGGCTTCCAGAATTATTTATACTTTTATGCATGGGGTAAATTATATGTTTAAAGTCACCTCAAAGATATTGAATGTCAATGAGATAACAAAATATTTACCCCACTTTTTTTACTTTTTTATGAATTATTCAGGCTAAAGTTTTAAGATAGAATCAGCCCATCTTGCATTTCAATAATCCTGTCGGTATAATTGGCAAAATCATTATCATGCGTTACACAAATGATGGTCTGGCCTTGTTCATGTGCCAATTGCTTGAAAATTTCCTGAACAGCCTGTGAGTTTTTAGAATCGAGATTTCCGGTTGGTTCGTCGCCCATGATGACAGACGGGCTATTAATAAGGGCACGGGCAATGGCTACACGCTGTTGCTGTCCACCTGACAGCCGGTTGGCATTTTTCAACTCTTGTCCTTCCAAATCAAGCAGGCGTAAACTCTCATAGGCTTTATGTTCAATTTCCTGGCTTGAAAGCTTGCCCAATTTGAGTGCAGGCAGCATCACATTCTGCAAGGCAGTAAATTCGGGCAACAGGTAATGAAATTGAAACACAAAACCGATATGTTCATTCCGGAATGCGGCTAACTGGTTCTGTGTTTTTCCGGTAAGCAAATCACCATTAATATGGAGGGTGCCTTCGTAATCGGTATCCATGGTGGAAAGCACGTATAGAAGCGTTGACTTTCCGGAACCCGATTTTCCGATAATGGACAGAAATTCGCCTTTTTCTACTTTAAATGAAACCCCCTTTAAAACCTGAAACGTTTCAGGCTCATGAAAATACTTAATAAGGTTTCTTATTTCTATTGATGTTGTTTTTTCCATGTTATCCTCGAATAATAATTACAGGGTCAATTTTTGA